>JAFGBY010000175.1 GCA_016932915.1 Acidobacteriota bacterium
TCAAAAAGGGGCGAAATGAAAATTAATTTTTCAAAACCAAAAGAAGTAACTTTCGATTTAGAAAAAGATGAAGTTACGATAGATGGAGACACTTGGAAGACCGGTCAGAGACTTGAAAAATATATTTATGTATCTAATATCCAGACCGCAATAAAAATGTCTAAAGCTACCATATGGATTGCTATTTTTACTTTTATTACTGCATTATCTAGTATTGCTAATTTTATCTTAAATCTAAAATAATTGATGGACATAACTACTAATATAGCAAAATTAAGATCTAAAGCATTTTAGAGGTAGGGGAAAAATGAAACTCGGGAAGCTTGAGAAAATTGATTTAAGAGAATTTTGGAAACATGAAGCCTTCGATTTTACTGATTGGCTTTCACAAGAAGAGAACTTAGCGATGTTAAGCGATGAAATTGGAATTGGTATCTCTTTAATAAAGACAGAAGCAAGTGTCGGCAGATTTAATGTTGACATTCTCGCAGAGGAAGAAAACACAGGTAGGCAAATCGTAATTGAGAATCAACTTGAAGTAACTGACCATGATCATTTAGGAAAACTTATTACATATGGTTCTGGTTTTGATGCTGAAATAATTATCTGGATTGTGAAAGAAGTTAGAGATGAGCATAAACAGGCAATAGATTGGCTTAATGAACACACTGACGAAAAAATTAACCTGTTTGCTATAAAAATGGAATTGTGGCGTATAGATCAATCACCTTGTGCACCGAAATTCCAAATTATTTCAAAGCCTAATGACTGGGTAAAAGCGCTGAAAAAAAGTGTAGCTCAATCGAATCTCTCTGAAACTAAACTAATGCAATTAGAATTTTGGACAAAATTTAGAGAATATTTTCAAGATAGGAAAACAAAATTCAGACTAAGGAAACCTTATCCCCAACATTGGTATGATATCAGCATTGGTTATTCAAAAGCATATATTAGTCTGATCGTTGATACGCAAAATGATCAACTTAGATGTGAATTATATATTCCCGATTCTAAAGAATTATTTTATGGACTTTCTGAGTACAAAGATGAAATCGACAATAAAATTGATTGTGAATTAGATTGGATGGAACTTGAAGGAAAAAAAGCAAGTCGCATAAAGACAATTTGTGATGCAGAAATAAATGATACAGATAATTGGGAAGGTTTTTTTGACTGGCTAATAAGTAAAACTCAGTTATTTGAAAAAGTGTTTTCAGTTTACATTAGAAAGATAAAATCGTGATGAAAAATAGCTTATATGTAACATTCTTTTTTTTAAAAAGATTATAAGCAGTTTTTTTCTAAATTCCGGGATACAATCGATAAACAGATAGATAATCTCGTTTATGAATTGTATGGACTGAATGAAGAAGAAAAAAAGATTGTCGAAGGTAATGAATAAATGCTTATAACCCTTCCGGAAAGAAAGCGATTGAGAAAACCAGAATTTAATTACGGTAGTCAGGGTCCATATTTTGTTACGATCTGTACATTCAAAAGGGAACCTTTTTTTGAAAGTGTTTTTAATAGAGAGATTGTAAATTCAGTATGGGAATCATTACCTGAACATCATGATGTGAGATTGGATGAGTTTGTTATTATGCCGGAGCATTTACACCTGATTTTATGGATATTCAAACCGGGAATAAAGAAGGGAGAATACGGTCATCCATATTGGAATGGCGGAAAATTTAATAATTCCGGCATTGTGATTGGTTCGGACAACGCACGCGATGTCCGAACTGTATAATCGTATCTTAATTAAAATCTTCTTGTTCTTTTTCTTCTATTTTGTATCTTATTTGTACAATTTGCGTGAGACCTTCTGGTATAGGTTTATTGTTCTAATACCATAAATTTTACAAAATGGGAGGTCCCCATTATCTTTTTATAGTTAACGCGAATCCAGTAATTACTTGATAAGAGGAGAGCATCTATGAACAAGTGTGTCAGAAATATTTATATTCCGTTAATCTTGCTTATGTTTTGGGCTGGAGTGTCCCCTGGATTCCAGGGGGAATTCCGTGATATTCCGCTGAACGAATTGATTCAGATGATCGCTTCAGATGGTGGATTCGTTGTTGAAGTTCCCGCTGGCGCAACCTGGCTTGCCTCTTTAAACACGGGACCAGATGATGTGCTGCCCTGGAAAGCCCTTCATATTACTGCAGCGGCTTATGGCTTAAGCATAGAAGAAACAAGCCAAGGGCATTTCAAAACCAGCATAATCGAAGATATTACCGGTGATCCTGCGGAATACAAAACCGGCGATATACATCCTGTTTCTGGCGGCCATATTAAAAATGGAATTGTATGGGCTTATGGGAAAAGGGTAGATTCCCCATTTTCAATTGAGATAATCAGGAACGAGGTTCAACTTTGCGGCGCTACAGTATTCCCAACGCCGGTAAGAGATGCAAATATACCCCGGCTGAAGCAGGATATCATCACCAAACACCAACTTTCAAACCAGATCATAGAGATCGGAAACCTCCAAGGCATGGAAAGGGCGGTTGAATTTGCGCATCAGAGCCCGATTATTCAGGAAGCGTTCATTGCTGACGAATCGATTGAAATCAGGTATTCTGATGGAGAGGAAGAATCCATATATTTTGGTGAAATGAGACATGGAACCGGGGATCAGACTGTTTCAGAAGATGATTTGACCTCGTTCGCGGCGGCGATAGTGGAGATTCTTGAAGAGGGCGGTATGATAGTCTTCGGCTACAATTATTACCGGGCGTTTCCTTCTGAAGAATTGGCTGAGGAGGTTGATAGCCGGGTTATTGATGCGCTTTTATCCGGAGGCAGCTTGCGCGATAAGTATTCAAGAATATTCGGGGCTTCCTGGGAAAGGGATTTTGCCCTTGAGGTTATACACAATAATTAGGAGGGCAAAAAAATGAAAAAAGTATGGATATATTTTATGATTGCGGCAATTGCGGTACCGCTTTTCGGGCAGAATGAAACTCCCGGCCAGAACAGTCGCCCCAAGACCTTTGCAGGATGCGATCTTGCCCGGTGGGATTTCAGCGGGGCAGAGGAGGAGGTATGGCGGAAGTATGTGGTCGGTCATCAGCATTACCGTCTGGGAACTATATTTGTTGATGCAGCCAAGGATTGCAGCGAGGGTGGCGCTGGCATCTGGAAATTTTTTCAGTTTATCTCGGCAAATGCTTATGATGTGATGTGGATATCCAGCCACGGGCTTAGTGCTCCTAAATTAGTGGTAGTGTATCTCGATACTACCGCTGCCTGCCGAACAGCGAGGGATAGCCTGTATAATCGATACAATACCACTTTCCCAGGTTGCCTGGACAAGGTGCGATTCACCAGTAAACGTTATGGCATCGTGGTCAACCAGAAGTTCTTTAAAAATTATCTCATGACACCTGACGCCTTTTTATGGGGTTCGTTCTGTCATTCATCGAAATTTACGATGACGGGCACTGCTGAAGCCAGGGATTATGTTGCCAATACAAACGCGGTTTATGTTAGTAATTCTGTTGCGGACCAGGAATATGTTTTGAACCGTATGGATGGTCAGCAGGGGCAGGATAAACGGCCTCTGCAGGTCGCTATCCAGGGATACGCTAATGGAAGCCCGGTTAAACCGAGAAACTCCAATCTGGTGCGGTTTGGGCCCGGTAATACGGTTCTATCTCCATCGGTACTGGTAAATCTGCCAATTGGGATTGTCTGTGACCGTACACCGGGATATGTTAAATTCGATTGTATAATGGAAACGAAAATGCCCCCGGATATCGTAATACGCGCCACGGGCGGCGGTCACCTGGAAAACCAGACATGGGCGGGAAACGATAAAATCGAATACGAAGTAGTACCGGACGTCCCCCCACCTTTCACTATAAAATATACCGTCAACAGCATTTATGCTGTTTCCCGCGATAATTGGTCTGACCTTGACGGCAACCTCAACCCTGCGGGATCTAACGCTCGAGGACCTAACTGGGATAATTTCGTCTGGTACACATATTGCCCCATCACCCCGTGGGTGCCAGTGCTTACACCCCCGGATACTTTCTGGATCGATATTCCGGATACTTTCTCATACATTCCGGTAAGTCTTGTTAATCCAACTGATTCAATGCAGTTTATTATTATAACCTGGGTGGACTCGCTCATGTGGATGGCACCGGACACCCTGGAAGTGACAATCCCTCCAGCTACAGACACCCTGCTGTTTTTTCCTGTAAGCTGGCCAGGCTGGGTTTTAGACTGGGATCATATATGGTTCAATCTCTGGAATCCGGACTGGGTTTTTCTCGGGGGCTCTGAAACCTGGGCAAGCCCAATGTCCCCGCTTAGGGTTAGACCCGTCGAACCACCGGGTTACCTTTGGACCGATAGCTTCTTCGATGTTTACGTATCCTTGCAACCTGCATACGACGGCCCAATAATCCAAGTGCAGGCAATACCATGGTTCGAGAATCCTTTATGGCCTGATGCAGTTGTAGATCCCCCAGGATACAATCCCGTTCCCGATTCAGGAATGTCATTCCGCATATCATTCCCGGCTATCGGTGAAATTGATTATCCGGCAGAATCATTCTTCGATGTTTTCCTGGAATTATTGCCCGGTCTTACATATAATGGCACACATTTAGGGAAATTTAATGTTGAAGTAGGTCCCCCGATGCGCATTTCCAACTCAATAAATACCGATTATTTCCCCGTGGAAACAGAGATTATAAGTTTAAACCTGGTCTCAATGGCCCCTCTTAACGTGATCATAAATGTGGATGACACGTATTCTTGGACCACTCTTTTAGGGGATAGCAGTGTTTTTCTCCCGGCTGCTGTTCCAGTCCCTATCGACATAGAGGTCTTTGCTCAGCCGGTCGGATTTGAACTGTTCAATAATGACATTCTCGGTTCAAGCCAAATGCTGGTCTCACTCAGGGATTCAGATGGTCATGGTTACTATGTGCAGAGGGAATTTACATTGAATTGCCTCAATCCGCTGGTTCTGTTGCCTGTTTGTGATACTTATGACCAGCGCAGCCCCGCAGGAAGCAATAAAAATCTGGAGTGGATGGTAACGAACCGCTCCGGAGTTGACTGGGATATACAGGTTAATGTGTTCGATTTACTAATGTGGCCAACGGTGTTTTATCCGGGTCCTTTCACGCTTGATCCCGCAGAAAGCCTTTACTTGAATGTTGTTGCGGATGTTCCGGTTGTCCCGGTGGGTACAAAGAACGAGGTAACACTTTTTGTGGAAGCATTAGAAGATTTCAGAATAAGCCGGCAGGGCACTCTTGGTTTAAGGGTAACCTCAGATGTTCTAATTTGTATGGAAGGCCAAAAATATTACTTTAGCTCCCCCGGAGACGTATTGTCATTTGATATTCTCGTCAAAAATCTGGGACCCGATGACGCTTTAGTCAGTATGGAAGGTTTTGGGGAATTGGGGACGGTGATCGGTTTCGATCCATCAACGTTTGAGCTTGGCTGGGGAGACAGCATATTCGTCACCGTTACCGTATTTTTCGATCCCGGTTTGCCAGCGGGAGTCGCCACGCTAATAACCATGATAGCTAACGCATATAGTTTTGAGCTCGCTCTCCCTGCCTCCGATACTACTTATGGCGAGGTATATATGGAGATGGATGTCCGCTTAGATGAAAAACCTACAGTCCCTATCAATTTTGAGTTGAAAAATGCTGTGCCCAACCCTTTTAATTCAAGCGTAACGATAGGATTCGCTGTTCCGGAGAATAGCACGGTTACTATCGATGTTTTCAATACTCTTGGCGATAAGATAACTACACTTGTCGATGGTAATTATTCCGCAGGCATATACAGGGCTGTATGGAATACCGCGAGCGACAGGAAGGGCAATTTGACAACCGGAGTGTACCTGTATCGCATGAGGGCTGGTGATTATGAGGAAACAAAAACGATGATATTCATAAAGTAGGCAATATAGATTAATCTTAGAAAGA
>JAFGBY010000176.1 GCA_016932915.1 Acidobacteriota bacterium
GAGGAATCCGGAGACCATTCAAATCTTGCAGGAATCCTATCACCAATAAATCTGTAAACAAGATTGCCATTAGCGATATCAACTACATTAGCACATGATACTCTGTTGAAATCCGGCCAGTCGGTCTGCACGCACTGGATTATAGCAAGCTTTCCGTCAGGAGATATATCAACTGATCTGATAGTAGGGCTGGATAGGAGCTCCTTATAATCCAGATAGTGAGTCTTGGAAGATGTGTTTGAAACAAATTCATTTATATTGAAGGCTTTATCCGTTTTTAGTGAAGCGGATATGGTCCATTTTTCTTTGCCTTTCTTTTTATTGGCAATGGTTTTAAAAACAAGACTATGGAATCCAGGTTCGAGATCAAGAGAAGTATTTGAGTCCTTGTTCTTATCCTGTTCTGAATTGGCAAGTTTTATAATTTCTTTACCGTCGTAGTAAACCTTGACAGATGCAGTGGAATTGATTTTCAAATCGGCTTTGAGGTAATCAGAGACATTCAGGTAAGTTACAGCATAGCCGATTTTATAATTATCGGATGAGAATTTACCGAATGAAATCTTGGCATCGCTGGATTTTGTCCAGGTCGATGTATCAGAATACAGAAAAGGCCATTTTACAACATCACCTTCAACCGGAATTAAATCAATTACCTTCAAAGGATTGATTTTGGATACCTCATTAATAACCTCTTTTTCGCTTAAGTTAGTAGAAACAGGCGGATAAAGATTATTAGGTCCTAGTAATAGCCAATCTTTAATTACAAGTTCGTTCTGTACATTGCCTGCCATCAATATTGAAGCGGAGGCAAACAATACTAAAAGAACCGGTAATATAAGTGATAAGGCTGTCTTTTTATTTATGATCATTTAATGTTACTCCTTCAATACAGTCAATATGGTATCTGTAATTAGACCAGAGAAGAGGATTTAATTCAATTATAATAATCTTTTAAGATTGCGTGCATAATCTCATTTTGATAGAATCACCCGATGATTTTATTGAAGAGAGATTTCCATAAGTGGCTTCTTGCTCTGTTTGTCATTCTAATTTTCTCTCTTCCCCTATTCTATATAAGCTTTGGATTCCAGAGAACATTTACCTTCAACCTCTCAGCTGTACCGAACAGATATGTAGTCGATTTCATCGCAGGGCTTCAGCAAGAAGAGAAATCACCGACATATTACAACTGGGCGAAAGACCGGTCGTTTATCGAATTTCCTCTCAAAACTGAAGGAGGAGATATCCAATGTGAAATTCGGGGCAACAGATTTTTACGCTTCGAGGCATTCCTATACGTATACGCCAATGCAAACCGTGTTTTTATGAAAATTATCCAGGGGAAACAGTATGAAAATATGCGCTTTACAATTCCCCAGGAATATATCGATGGTAAAGATCTTCATCTGAATTTACGCATTCTATCGAATACTACAACTCATCCTAAAGGGATGAGGATTGACTGGATAAGGATTACGGTTCCGGATTATGTTTCAGTAAAACCAACTACAGAGCAGCTTTCCGAATTCTTGATATTTCTTTTGCTAAATTTGTTATTTTTTACACTCCTCTTTAGTAAAACAGACCTGAAATTACTCTATTCAAGCATCCCCATCGCGTTATATATAATCTTTAATGCCATTTTCCGGATCGAAACTTCACTTCTGATTTATCATATCAATAGGCTGGTATATTTCCCGGCAATAATTGCAGTTCTGTTATTTATGGTTGTGCGTAAATATAAGAAAACAAAGGGGCTTATTGGAAATATCGACAAAACCGACTACCGGATACTGGGTCTTTATTTCTTGATCGCGCAGGCTGTAAGGATAGCCGGTGTTTATTATTACCAGTACTTCTACCCCGACCTGAGAAGTTATGTAAAATACATGCTTCAGCTCGAAGACCGTGGATTTATAGGATTTACACACTGGTACAGCTATCATCATTTCGAGATTTTATATGGAATACGTACGCCGTTTCCTTATTCGCCTCTCTTTCATTTCACTGGAAAACTTATCAACGGCGTTCTGGGGTTACCTTATTACCATACACTGAGGATTGTTTCGGTTTTTTATAATACCGTTTTTGTTCTGCTGGTTTATTACCTGCTTCGTAGGTTATTTAATGACCGACGGATTGCTATATTCGGCGGACTCTTTTTTATGTTCAGCCCATTGATGTTCAACAGACTTTTCCTGTGTATGTACTCAGGCCTCTTCAGCGCCTTTATCACTTTCCTGGCAATGATTGTACTGCTTTTCAAGATCGATAAATTCAGCTCAGTAAAAGATAGATGGATCATACTCGTAGTACTTACGCTCGCTCTTCTCTCCTACCCCTCCAGTTTTTTGAATCTTGTTATCTTCCTCGGAATTCTGTTGATAGCTCTTTCATTCCGATTGGTTAAAAAAGGAAAAATATGGAGCCTGAAACGCGAGCCAATAGTGCAAAGGAAAGCAGTTATAGTACTGGTCATAATTGCGCTTGCTGCATCATTATTAATTTATTACATCTATTTTGTGAAACCGATACTCACGGAACTTATTCCATTTATGGCAAAAAACGGAAGCACAATAAGTTGGGACGAAAGCATGGATTTCGGGTTCTTCAAATATCTCGTCACAAGGCTTAACTTCTACGCATCCATTCCCGGGCTGATTCTTGTTCTACCTGGGATATTCCTTGTCAGGAAGTATAAATTCAAGGAATTCGAACGGAAGTTTCTCCTTTCGTGGTTCTGGACCTGGCTCCTGATATATTTGTTTGCTGCGCCTCAGCTACTTTCATTTATCCTGCGCTTAGGTAAGGAGGGGATGTTTATTATCCCGCTCTTCGCGCTTTTCGCTGGAGTCACCCTCACACAGATATGGAAGAGAGCTCTATATGGAAAAATTTTAGCTCTTGCGCTTCTTTCAGGATATATTTTATTCAGCCTGTATAAATGGGCTATGAATATAAAGTCATTTATGATATTTATCGATTGAGAAAGGTTAATTATAATGCATATTTGTATGGTAACGCCTCATATACCGCCTTATCAGTCGGCTAACGCCATATTACCGCAAATCCTTGCTGAGAAACTGGTAAGCGACGGGCACAGGGTCAGTTTTATCGTGCCGGAATCGGCTTTGAGCGATAAAACTCAACCTGGTGATTACCTTTTGACGTCGTTTAACATGGAGCGCGGCCAGGGATTCAGCAGGAAAATTAAAGCGGATATCATCGGAAAAGCGAAGGATATATATTCAAAAACAAAAGCGCTGCTGGGTAATGTGGACGTCGTACATCTTCACAGCAATGGCCTTCTGCATCAAATAGTGACTGTTGCAGCTGAGAGATCGAGGGTACCGCATATTATCACCCACTACGGCACCGAGATATGGCATTATAAGAGTAAAAAAATTAAAACTCTTGATCCGTTTCTATATATGAACAAAACAGCAAGTGCGGTTGTTTACTACAGTAGAAAGCTTCAGGAATTCTCATACGATGCCGGTGTTGTGCCTGACAATCCGGTTACAATATATCCACCAGCAAGTGATGAATTCAAGCCATATTCGGAGACTGAAAGGAAAAAACTGAGAGATGAATTGGATCTGAAGGGAGAAAAGATACTTATCAATGTTAAACGGCTTCATCCTCTCGGCGGACATGAATATCTCATAAAAGCTATGCCTCAAATTGTGAAACAACATCCGGGAACACAGTTATATATCTGCGGTGACGGTGATTTGAGGGGAGAACTCGAGGCTTTATCGAAAAAACTTGGTATGGCTGGGAATATCACATTCCTAGGGATGGTGGATAACCGTGAGATATGGAAATACTATGCTGCTGCTGATCTCTATGTGCTTTCATCTGTCCTAGAGGCGCTTCCTACGGTTGCAGTGGAGGCAATTGCAGCGGGAACACGAGTTGTGATAACAGATACACCTGGGGGGAAGGAATTACGGGATTTATTCGATGAAGACCTCTACGTTTGCCCGATGAAGGATGAAAAAGCGCTCGCAGAGACAGTAAGCAGGCAAATAAACGAAAACCGGAGAGTCGGGAAGAAAAGTATGGAAACGGTGAATAAGTACTTCCGGATTGATTCCATGTACAATAGTTACCTCGAATTATATAAACAGGCGATGCAAGAAAAGTAAAAGATGAAAAAACTGGATAAGAAACTTCTCGATGAAGCCGGGAAGATAAGATTTAAATCTGAATATAATTATGCACTGTTCGAATATTATCGGTCACCAAAGCTTTTCAATGAGCTGGATATGGAAGGGATCGACTATTCAGGAGTGGTGCTCGATAACGGATGCGGGAGCGGCGGTGTTGCCATCTCGTTTGCCGAGGAGTCGGAAAAAGTATACGCGCTGGATATCGAGCCGCGCTTCATCGGTTCCGGGGATAAAATTGCGGCGGATAAGAAGATCAAGAATATTGAATTTATCCAGGGGGATGGTTGCGATCTGCCGTTCGAGGATAATTGTATAGACCTTGTATTGAGCCATTCGGTAATTGAGCATACTTTTAAGCCGTTAGAATACCTGAAGGAATCGTACAGAGTATTAAAACCGGGTGCGATTATGTTCCTGGAGACACCACCCCACTACTCTTTCGAGGGTGCGCATATGCCCAGGTTGAAAAAACCTATCCCTATGCAGCTCTTTCTTCCGAGGAAGTTTTTATACAAGTTTTATATCCGAACTGCCAGAAGACACCCGGGATGGATCAAGGGCGGGACCGATGGAAGCGCTCTTCTTACAGATTTAGCAAACGGTAAAGACCTTACAATGGAAAAGGTCGACAAAATGACTATCGGGAGACTGAGAAGACTTATTAAAAGATCCGGATTCGAGTGTTTGAACGAAAGAACGTATCACCCCGGATTCTTTGACCGTTTTCCTAAACCTCTTTTAAGTTTTTTCAAGAAATCCATAATCACCAGAAATTTTGTTAATAACACATATAAAGCATTTTTGAGAAAGCCTGTAAATTGAACAACAACGATATAAGAATTATATACATTGCCGATATCCGCTTCCCGATGGAGAGGGCTAACGCAATCCAATCGATTCATACATGTCATGCGTTGGCTGAAAAAGGGGCAGATGTAAATTTTATTGTAAGAAAAATGGACAAGAAGCCGGATGAGAATTCGTTAGCTTTTTTTGGATTGAAACCTCATGAAAACCTGAAACTGAAAAGAGTACGAGTCGTTAATAGCCACGGCTCTTATCTTCTATGGAAAATTTCTTTTTTAATATCGTCTTTCTGCACAATTGTCAGGCTCAGTTTTACCAGAAAAAAACTAGTTTATTTTACACGTGACCTGCGCATAGCACAGCTTTATTCGTTAATCGCGAAATTTTTCGGCGCGAAGGTAATCTTTGAGGCGCATACAATCAGCCATAAACATTTTGCTGAGATACATACACTGTATACTTCCGCCAAACATCTGCATGAACGGAAAATAGAAAAAAAAAGAAAGTTGGAGAAAAAAGTATATAGCCGGATGGATGGGATTATTGTTATAACAGATCATCTGAAAACGCAGATGGAGGCGGATTTCGCGCCGAAGTGTAAAATAGCGGTTGTTCGCGATGCGGCAAAGTCGCCCGCAAAATTCCCCGAATTCAAAGACGAAAAGGGTATCTGCTATATCGGCCAGCTATATCCATGGAAGGGAGTTGACCTCCTTGTAGACTCGATGCGGAATATCGAAAAAGAAAAACTGTATATAATCGGCGGTCTGGAATTCGAGAACGATCTGAAAAACCTCAGGAAAAAGGTCAGGGAATATAATATAGAGGACAGGGTTATTTTCGTGGGTACAGTACCTCATAAGGAGGTGAAACGTTATATGGAGCAGGCAAAAGTCTGCGTTATCCCACTGCCCTTTTCGCAGATTGCGGCATATTTTACATCACCGATGAAGATGTTTGAGTACCTTGCTGCAGGGAAAGCGATTGTGGCATCCGAACTTCCATCACTCTGCGAAGTGCTAGAGGACGGAAAAAACGCGGTTCTTTTTAAACCTGGTGATGAAAAATCGCTGACTGAACAGCTGCATAAAGTGCTGGAAGATGAGAAACTGAGAAGAAACCTGAAAAGAAACGCCTGGGAAACCAGCAAGGATCATACTTGGGCCAAACGGGCGGAATCGATTCTCGGTCTAATTAAATCTGCATTAATATAATAAAAAACCGGCTCGTTAATAGAGCCGGTTAAATATATCTTAAATTTGTCAGATATCTCTTGGATCAACTCTTGTTTTTCTTGATAGCAACTTTAAAGAGAAGGCCGAGCATACCAGCAAAGAGTATTGCTGCAAACAGGTTGCTTTCTGTCAATGTCCCAAGGATTCCTGGGCCAATCTTCAGAGAATCAGTCACTTCAAGACCAGCAAGGATAGCAATCAATAGACCACCAATTGCTCCACCGGCAATAAGGCCCGAACTGAATAGCATACCAGGGGCAGCCTCCGGATCCTCGCTATCTGTGGGTTTGCGGAATTTTTTATCAACTAACCACCTGAAGAATCCACCGAAAAGAATCGGCGTAGTGATCGAGATAGGCAGGTAGAGTCCGACCGCAAAAGGCAGTCCTTTTACTCCGCACATTTCCACCATTATCGTGATAAATATACCAAAAAAAACAAGTACCCATGGCAGGCGGTTTTCAAGAAGACCTCGGATCACTGTCGCCATCAGGTTTGCCTGAGGAGCAGCGAG
The DNA here is from genome assembly GCA_016932915.1 of Acidobacteriota bacterium. Classification (GTDB taxonomy): domain Bacteria; phylum Acidobacteriota; class DATKUA01; order JAFGBY01; family JAFGBY01; genus JAFGBY01. Next base: position 6,735 of record JAFGBY010000176.1, read on the forward strand.
ATCCTGCGAACCAATTCCATATTCCATCTGTTTCTCAATAATTCCGGTTTCCTTGTTTTCAAGGAATCGAATATTGAGAGGCATGTTAAGGTCATTAGGATTTATAACTTCATATGTCTTACCGTCAACAACCATCTCAGTCTTTTCACGTAGCATGTTTTCCTGAACCTGCATACCTTCAACCTTGATGTCTTTAACACTGGTAAATGCGGAGTTGACGAGCAGTACAGTTGCACCAACAACTACTATAGAAGTAACGGCGCCGATAATATACCCGTATTCCTGTTTATAAGGTGTACAACCGAGCAGGTGGCCTGTTTTCAAGCTCTGCGCAACATTACCTGCATTGGAAGCAGTGATAGCGACAACTGCACCGATACTCAAAGCAACTGCAGTCCATGCGCCGCCTGTCCAGCCGACAGCCAGGAATATAAGACATGTACCCATAAGGGTTGCTATTGTCATACCTGATGTCGGGTTAGATGAAACCCCGATCTCTCCAACAAGCCTCGCCGAAACGGTAGCGAAGAAGAAACCGAAGATAATAATAAGCAGTGATGAAACTAAGTTAGCAAAGATATAACCGGGGTTGATATAGAAATTAAGAAGTACCCAGTTAAGGACAAACATGACGACTATGCCGATGATAACCCAGGAGAACGGCAGGTCTTTCGATGTACGTGCGATTTTCTGAATAGCCTCACCAGATTTCTTGGTCATAGAACCGAGGCTGGATTTAAATGATTTTATAATTGTTGGAAATGCTTTTGCTAGATTTATAAACCCACCCGCTACAACCGCGCCCGCGCCTATGTACTTGATATAATTGGAGTACATTGTGGATGTAAACTCAGAGATTGAAACTTTGTTGTAGAGTTCCGCGATGTTGGAAATATCAGGATGAAGAGCGAGTTTGATAGGCATTGCTGTACCGAAAAACGTAATCAGCGGAATGAGTATCATCCACGCAAGGAAACCTCCTGCCATCATAATAGCGGCTGTACGGATTCCAATTAAATAACCAACACCAAGGAGTTCAGGGGAAACTTCGGCATTTATAAATGATCCGGGATATCCGCGGAAATGCATAAAGGGTTTTTCTTTCCAGAAATGGAATAACCCATTTAACAGTTTATATAAAAAGCCGAATATCGCGCCGAAAAATACGTTCACGGCCATCTTGCCGCCTTTTTCACCCGCTATTAGGATATCTGCGCATGCAATTCCCTCCGGGTAAGGCAGTTTACCGTGTTCCTGCTCCAGGAGATAATTACGTAGAATTATCAGGAACATAGTTCCAAGTAGGCCACCTGCTAGCGCAACGATAAATATTCCTATAAATGTAAGGGAATGGCCGAGGAATACCATTGCAGGAAGTGTGAATATGACACCTGCTGCAATCGATTCACCGGCTGCGCCGGTAGTCTGAACGGTATTGAGCTCGAGGATTGTAACCTTTCGAGCGCCGAATAGTTCGAAGAATTTGAACAACGCCATCGTCATCACGGCGATAGGTATAGCGACGCTGACCGTCATACCTACTCTTAAGCCGAGATAAACTGTAACAGCGCTGAAGATCAGCCCAAAAATCGCCCCGACAAGTACTGCTCTGATTGTAAACTCAGGGATAATTTTATCAGCCGGAATATATGGCTTGAAGGCGGCTGGACCGTTACTTCCACTAGTTTTTGCCATAAATAATAACCTCCAATTGCGGCAGATTCTATCTGATTATATACTCAAAAGCAATCGTGAAACTCCTATCCGTTCACTGATGCATTTTTCGAGTCAATTTTTTTCGTAACGATATTAAATATTATTAAAGCGATACCCGCAAAAAGCCCGATGAAAGCGAAGTAGTACCAGATCACGTAACCTTTATCATAAGCGTGCGCAAGCAAATCAGCCGGGATGTGTATACCTGTTGTGAGTTGGATCTGAAAAAACGGCATAAACAAACGAGGATCCGGGCAATACACAGATAAAAGGTACCCTGACAGACCGAAACCAAGCAAGGCTGCAAGAAATGAATGAAGATGACTAAAACCGAGATATAGTCCTTCTTCACCTTTTGGCGCTTGAAGTGAGAAATATTCTAGATAACGAGGGGAAATAAAACATTCCGCAAGACCCTGAAGAATAATACCTATCACCATCATAACGGCGATCGGATGCAACTTGAAAGATCCAAAAAGAATAAGGTCTCCTCCTCCCGCCATCTTTGAAAGCAACGGGCTTAGCGACATTGCTAAAGCGGAAAATGGCATAATGAACATTCCTATCGCCATAGAAGTAATAGCTTTAACCTTACTCATTAGTTGCGTAATTAACATGACAAATAAAATTACGATTGCGGGATTTACATTTGCGTACCACTCAGGCGAGGCATGTTCGCCAACATTACGTAATACATACTTCGGCATGGTTGCGTAGAGCTGGTGTTGTATCATCCAGAAACCGGTGACGATAAGAATAAGGATTGTCAAACGGACGTTTGAAATCAATTTGATAAAGCTTCTCCAGACGTCTATGATGGTTTTTCCATCGTTGTTTTTTTGGATATTTTTATAGAACAAAAAGATCACAATAAGAGCAAGAAAAGTCATGGCTGCAGAGAAATAATTGACGTAAACAAGGCCCAGGTCTGCACGAAGAGGTTTAGCAAAAGTTTTTCCGGTGAATGACCCAATGTTGACTATTGCGTAGAATATGGAAAATCCTCTGGCTCGTGTCGCCTTATTAGTGCTGATTGAAACAGTACCGGTAATAACTGATTTGATAAAACTACCACCGATTATCAGGATTATAAATGTAGGGTATACAGCAGTCTTATAGGGAAAGGCGCCAAGTGAGAAATATCCAATCGACAGCAAGGTAAAGGCGATTAAAAGTCCTTTTCGGAAGCCTATCCGGTCTGCCAGTGCACCCGTGAATGGAGGCAAAAAGTAGAGTCCTGCTGCATAAAAAGCAGCGAGCCAACCAGCCTGGATATCATTAAAACCGACTACCCTTGAGAGATAAAGAGTAACTTCTATAAATACACCATAATATGCTGCCCGTTCGAGAAGTTCTACTGAATTGGCAATCCAGAATGATTTAGGAAATCGCCAGGTTTTCTTCTCGGCGGTTGTTTCAGACATAGTATTCTCCTATTTTTAATATTACTGAAATACCTATTGAACCCGGGTTAATAGCTAGAATGAATCAAGTCCAAGAGGATTATTCTGGTTTTCAAATTCTTTATCAATGTATTGAGGATTCTCTATGGCTCGACGCGCAAGGGAATCCGCGTATTCATTATACGGGTGTCCGTTGTGGCCCTGTAGCCACTTAAATACAACGTTTATCCGGCTTATTTGTTCATCCAGCATTCTCCAGAGATCCTGATTTTTTACCGGTTTTTTATTGGCGGTCTTCCATCCGTTGGTTTTCCATTTAGCAAGCCAGCGGGCGTTGATAGCATCCGCAATGTACTTGGAATCTGTCCATATCTCGGCAGACGAACCCTTATCAATTGTCTCAAGGGCTTTGATAACGGCCAGGAGCTCCATACGGTTATTGGTTGTCTTTTTATATCCAGCGGATGATTCTTTCCTGGCTCCTTTGCCTGTAATGATATAGCCATAACCACCGGGGCCGGGGTTACCGGAGCAGGCGCCATCAGTATGTATGGTAAAATCTGCCATCAAACCTGTTTTTTCAATGTACCTTCGGATTCGTATTTCCTGAACAGTGCGCCCCACTCGGTTTTATTGCGCCAGTTTTTAAATATAAACTGACCCTTAAGTGGCCAGTGGACGTAATCATGATTTACCTCTGAAATCATAATAGGGACGGCTACCATTGGTGTGCGAAGAACAATTTTCTGAAGCACACGTGTCGGGCCGTACCATGCCATCCAGCCAAGCCAGCGATGGAAGTTCCACCCTACCCTGAAATGCCAGTTAACTCCTTCTATATTGTCTCCGACGATCTCTATATCTTCCGGTTTACCGTTGCCCAGGCCTTCTTCCGTAGCGAGCCTTATGTAATCGATCTTCATCGGATCGAATCCCATCAGTTTAGCGGCTACAGCATCGATCGCGACCTGGTCATTTGATGCGAGGATTATATTTTTGATCTCAGGTTTCATTGTGCGGGGGCCCGGGCCGTTACCGGCAGTGGTTCCATCCATTACTGCGAAAAGGCCAGTGTGGATCTCTTTCTGGATTTTCAGTAGGTCAACGAGTGTCTGGTGGATCCAGGAGTGTGTATAATGCCGATATGTACTAAGCAAACCGCCGAAAGCATTTTTCATGGCGCCGGTAGTTGTGGTGTAGATATGGCACTTTACTGTCGGCAGGTGCAGAATGTTTTTATCGAAGAAATAATCAGGTATCATTATTCCTTCGGGGAAGATCTTATCGAGTACGAGCATTTTTGCTTTGGGCTCGAACTTGATCCATTTCATATCTTCATCTTTAAAGTTGTATAGAACCGGGATTTTATACTTTTCGAATATCGGAACGTACAGGTTCCTGTCTTCGCCTTTGAATGTGTTGATTACAACGGTTTTATTCTGAACGCAGGTGATATCCTTGTATCCGAATTTCTCCAGCGCCCGGATCGAACCTTCCATCTGCCATGGTGTGGTATTAGCCCCTGGAAACGGGTAATGCCATGAGATATTGTCTTTTAAAATCGTTGTCTTCTTTCTATCGAGATGCTTTTCAACTTCAGCGAGTTTAAAAAGCCGTTCATAATCTTCGAGAACTGTTTCAGGTTTGGTATATAGTACTGCAACCTTGGATTTTTTTGTCATTTCCACCTCTCTGCAATATTTAATAGCTGCAAATATACTAGTTCATAATGGGAAGGAATTCAATACTTTGTACTCAGCCCCAGATGGCTTTAGTATACTTTGATAGAGATGAAAATCCGAAGAAGTGAAAATATCAGATGAGACGGGTGAAATTTCCTCTACTTTCGATAACAGGGCATTAAGACGATAATTATCTTTAAATCTTCCAAGAGTAAGATGTGGTTTAAAAGGCCTGCTTTCAGGTTCGAATCCTTCTTTTGCTAGCGATTTATCGATTCTGTCTGCAAGTAACGCGGTATTTTCCGTATCACCTTTTAACCCTACCCAGATAACCCTAGGCCTTTTGGGATTTGGGAAAAATCCGATATTATTTAAGGATAAATCAAGAGAATGAAATGGAACCTCAATTTTGCTTAGTGAATTTGTGATAGTTGGTACAGTGCTTTCTTCAACTTCTCCAAGAAATTTAAGAGTAATGTGAATAGACTTGGGATTTACCCATTTTACAGCTGTTTCAGATCTTTTTTTCAGTGAGTACTGGATTTCAGATACTGATTTAATAATTTTATCCGGTAGCGGAATGGCTATAAAAAGACGCATATAGATATACAAACCTTTTTAATAGAAGAAGAATGTAATCGCTAAAATGATGTAGAGAGCAATCATCTGTAAACCCTCAAACCAGTTACTACGTCCGTCAAGCGAAAGCAGCGCCATGATACCGACTGCGAGCGCAACTGCGATTATTTCAATCATTGTAAATACAAGCGACATTGGGTTACCTAGAAGTACAGAGATAAACACAAGCAGCGGTGCTACAAAAAGAGCGATTTGAACGGATGAACCAAGCGCAATATGAAGAGTTATATCCATTTTATTCTTCAATGCCATGAGTACCGCACTGCTGTGCTCTGCTGCATTACCTACAATCGCAATGACAACGACTCCCAGGAAGACCTCGGATAAGCCAATTACTTCGATAGTGTGTTCGAGGCTGCCGACGAGAAATTCGCTCATGAACCCTATTGCAACACCTGCGAAGCCAAGAAGGATAGCGGATTTTTTTACGGACCATTCAGGAGTTTCTTTGTGCTCGTCCATAGCGACATGGAACAGATGTTTATGAGTACGTAGCGAAAAAATAAGACTGAAAATGTAAGTTAGTATCAGAATTGCCGCAATGAGCATACTTATGTTCATTATTGCCCTCTGATGGGCTATTCCCCCTACCCTTATAAAGATCGACGGGACGAGGAGAGATGCAACCGCGATAAAAAGCATAGCGGAGCTTGATTCAGCTGCTGTATGGCTGAACTTCATGCTCTTATATTTTAAACCTCCCATTAAATTAGCCATCCCAAAAAGGAACAGGATATTACCAATGATGGAACCGGTGAGGCTTGCCTTCACTAGCTCGATATAGCCGTTGCTGAGGGCAAAAGTACAAATTATTAATTCTGCGAGATTTCCGAGTGTAGCGTTCATTAAACCGCTGATTGCTGGAGTGGTACGCATAGCGAGCTGTTCAGTCGCTTTACCGAGCAGTCCGGCAAGTGGGATAATAGCGATGGCTGATGAGATAAATATCCATAAATCTAAACCATGAAAGATTTCCAGGATTACCGGGATTGGAGTAAAAATAAATAGCAGAATTGTGAGCAGGTTACTCTTTTTAGGTTTCATTCTTTCTTGTTGTCCGCTTAAGTCTTAATCAGAAATGAATCGAAACACCACCGCTGATTTTTCTCCTGGCGCCGACTATATCCTCGGAATTGAGAAAGTAATCGAGTCCATGTGAATCAAACAGGTTGCGGACATTAAGATGAATTTCCCAATCAGTGCCTGTAAAGGCAAGGAAAGGAAGTTTCTGAATTAGCTGAACATCAAACCGTTTTGTATCTACAAATCCTGTGCTTAGCTCTTCGGGACCCATAGAACCGACAATTACTTTATAACTTGCTGTAAGTTCAGTATTCGTTGCGTCGATTTTTGCATCAAGCCTGGTTGTCAGTTCATGAGCAATTTCTTCACCCAGCAGGAGTTCGATTTGGCTCATGTTATCGAAAACCAGGGATATCCTTTTAGTATCAAGAACGACAGCTTTTGATAAATTATAACTTACCGTACCTTTCAACCAGGAACCAACTTCCTTCACAAAATCCAATGATAATCCCTGTACAACTGAATCACCGGCATTGAAAAGGAAACGGTTTGATTGATCATTCGTTGAATCATTACGTAATACAGTAAATCTTTTGTTTTTAACACTGGAATAATAAGCCTGGAAAGTTATAAGGTATCCACCGCTGAGATCACCTTCAAAGGATAATTGATACTTTGTTGCGCGTTCTGGGTTGTCACCGCCTTCAATAAAAGTTGTCAGTTCCTCAAAATCGGAATATGCTGAATCGGCATGTACGGTCTCAAGTCCGACAGAACCCTGAATTTTTGCCCATTCAGAAGGTTCATATACTATTTCCACTTCCGGGCTAAGGTAACTACCGGATGATACATTTTCATAATGATCCAGTTTTAATGAACAATTAAGCTGCAACGGTTCCCAAACCTGCCAGCTGTTTTTTGTATAAAGACTACTTCTCCAAGCTTTATTGGAGTCATCAGTAAGATTGTTGTAAAACTCTATATTGCTGTATTCTTTAAAGTCAACTCCCACTTCGAAACCGAAATTATTCAAAATTTTATTTCTATACTTGCCTATTGCTGAAAATGTTGGTTGAAAATCGGGATTTTCACTGACCAAAGCACTCACTTCGAACGCGCTATGGTCTCTAAAAACGCCAGAAAATTCGACCTGTGTTTTATTTACAGGAGCTTTTTGTAAATCTGATGATTCTCGTTCAAGTTTAATAGCTGCCTGAAGGTTATCGCCCAGAAGGTTATCCGGATGAGTGTTAACATTTGTTTTTTGGACTTTTGGAATAGAGGCATTTGCATCATTCCTGAGAATATCACGTTTGCTACTTCGTAATACCCATTCAGTGTCAACCGGTTTTGTTTTCATCGAACGAACAGCAGCGAGATTTAATGTAAAGTCTCTTTTATATATTATCCCTTCACCAAGGCTTACCTGGTATTCCTGGGAACTATTACCATCCAGTGTAGTTGCTGCAACTTTATATTTTCCTTTGGGAAGATTCTCGAAATTGTATTCACCGTTTATATCTGTAACTGCTACCATCTTTTCGGTCTGTTGTGTTGTAACAGGGAGTAGAGAAATAAGCACTCCGAGAAGTGGTTTCCCCTTTGTATCATGAACTTTACCGGTCAAACGGTAATAATCGGCAAAAACAGATAAGTTGATTAGCAAAAGAATTATAAGTAATGCAGGCAACGTCTTCTTCATCATAAAACATAACTCCTGTTACTGTATATTATAGCTCCTTTAACATTTTCTGTCAAACTCAAGTCTGAAGCGAATTATTCTTTTTTTTATGGCTGATTTCTGAAATAAGAATCAGAACAATCAGCGTTGCTATTGATATTAACGATATAATTATACCAATGTTCAATGTTTTTGGGCTGTAAACATACAGAATTTCATTTTCACCGTTTTTAATCTCTACCCCTCTAAATGCATAATTAACCCTGATGATCTCACATTCTTTTCCATTCACAAAAGCTTTCCATCCTGGGAAAAAAGTATCACTTAGTACAACAATCCCATCAGTGGGTGCAGTTATTTTAAGTTTAATTTTATCGGGTTTATATGATTCAATTTGAGCAGGAAGAAAAACATTCTTTTTATCATCAAATGGAACCTGTTTTGCTATAAAAACTGAGGATTTAGCTTTATCCTTGATGATAAAATCAAAGAAATCATCAATTCTCTCACCTTGCACGGTTTTATTCGTGAAGTATGCTCTGGGAAGATATTTCTTGCTTTGGAATACCCTGTTCAAACGTTCTCGTAGAACAATTCTTGAAACAGCTTTATAACCGGGAATTCGATCAGCATATCTAATCTGTTTAAATATATATTTTACATTCGCGGCTTTTAAAAGATTTGAATAATAAAGATTATGATCACTCTTTTTATAGGACATAGTTTTTTTAATGTTATCGGTAATTTCGAAGAACCAATGGTTTTTTAGTGCTTCATATCCAACGAATTGCTGTATGGATCTGTCCGTCAATCCAATTTGCCCACGGTATTCTAGCCCGTATATCCGATAGATGTCTTTTTCATTGTATGTATAGTCCTGCAAAGAATCATATCCCTCATGTAATATTTTAACATCGACAGGTTTAATAACATTCCGATTGTAAAGGAAGAGCTCAAGGAATAAGAGAAGTGCGAATATTAATGCAGCATGCTTGGGTTTCATGAATTTAAGTATTTCGAATCTTATCAATATAAAAAGTAATCCCAATAGAGCTAGGAAAATACCTGCATACAATATTGAGTGTTGAATAAGCGGATCGGTTTTTTCGTTACTTAGTTTTTCAGAATAAAAAACTGTAGATTTAATAAAATCAGGTACCAGTTTGTATAAAAAGATGAAGAGTGTCAGAGTCGCAAAAATCGCTGAAATTGCTATTATAATTTTTAAAGCGAAATCTTTGCTTTTTCCAATACCGGCTATTATTTGTTCGAGGCCGAATGACGCCGAAATGGCAAGAAGCATTATCAACGGCAGCAGAAAACGTGCTGGAACCCTTGTATAAGACATAAAAGGAAGGGCATAGATCAATTTGCCGAGCGGTGTATATTTGCCAAGCGTGAAAAGCAGTGCAATAATTGCAACAATCTGAAATATGCGTAATTTTCTATCTTTGATCCCAATACTTATTATCAATGGGATAAGCGCCGTGATCCCGATAAATGCTGATATTTCCCAGTAATTCATCGCCCCGATATATTTTGATGATGTCCCCCATAGATCAGGAATAAACAAGCCGAATATCTGGTTAATTGTAAGTGATACTTTCGAGAAAATAGCATAATTATGTTCGCTGCGGTGAGAATTCAGTGTAGCTTCAATTACTGGCAAAAGCTGTGCGGAGCAGATAAGGATTGAGCTGATATAGGAAAAAATCAGAAATCCTCCCTGTTTCAACCAGCCAAGGAGCGAGTGTTTGTTCTCTTTACCTGATAACAAAGTATATAAAAGAAAAATAAAGGCGAAGATAATCGATGCATAATAAAAAATCTGCAGATGGAGAGTCAGGAGGAATATCGAATTGATAAGTGTAAATCGCAACAAGGTTCTGAAACCTGGTTTCTCAATGTATTTTATCAGGAAAAGTAGTGCAAGCGGCATCCAGGCCACAGCAGAAACAAGATGGTAATGCCCTATATCCATTCTTACCGTAAACTGACCGGAGAACATCACAATTATACTTCCATAGAGTGCTGGAATATTACCTAGCTTCAGATAATTCAATAGGTAGAACATACCATATCCGATTATCAGAAGATGAATTAAAAACCAGAGGTTAAAAGCCAGTGGAACAGGTAGAAAAAGGAACATCCAGTTCAACGGGTAGAAGTAAGAAAAGTGAGCATTCCCTATTATGGTCGTACCGCACATGATTGAATTGTTCCACAATGGCACAGAACCATTTTCCTGGAAGCTATTCTGTATGTATGTCCAATATGGAAAATAGTACGAGACCATATCATGGCCAGTAGATATTGAAAAAGGTGAGAGTAAAAACGGATAAAGAAAGATTACAGCAATTATAAAAATCAACGCGATATAAATATTCTGTGTATTTTTAATCTTCATATGTTTTCAAAC
>JAFGBY010000177.1 GCA_016932915.1 Acidobacteriota bacterium
AATAAGGCGGATAGCAAATAATTAACAGACTATGTACAAGTTACGCAAATCAATTCTACAGTCAACTGCAATTGTATTATGCTTATTGATACCTATAGGATTATTTGCTGAAGAATATCTACAAAAGATATTTGGATACAAGGAAGGATTACCTCAAAGTCAGGTTTTTGCTCTTGTTGAGGACAGAGATGGGTACTTATGGGTAGGGACTCAATATGGCCTCGCCAGGTTCAATGGATACGAATTTAACATCTTTTACAAACAGGAGGGATTGCCATCTTCGATTATTTATGCCCTGGATTCTGATCCCGATGGAAACCTTTGGATAGGAACCAGCACCGGTCTGTCGATGTGGGATGGATCTAAGTTTATAGAATATCCTTTGCAATCAGGGGAATTAGTTGATATCCGGGATATTCATATCGACTCAAAGAACCGGGTTTATTTTACCACCTCAAATGACTGGGGATGTATAGAGGATGGAAAAATAGTATTACTTGGAGAAAAATATAACACTCTTGATCTTAAACTGACAAAAATTACCGGCGATAAAAACGGAACCCTCTATATTGGGACAGAGACACAAACTGTTCTTTCTATAGCAGATAATCAAGTAACGAGAATCAAATTATCTGATAATAATGCTCACATTTCATCCCTCCTGTGGGATGCAGAAAATAAACGCTTATATGTTGGAACCAATGACGGTCTTTTTATTATTAAAAATGGAAATGTCCGATGTTCAACAAGTTCGGTATTCTATAAGGGACATCCAATAACAGGAATCTGTAAAAAAGGTGAAACTCTATACTTGATTCTCTATGATTTGGGTATTTATTCCGATACAAACGGTAGTATAAAACTTGAATACAGGAATTCCCGCTTTCTCTATAATGACCTGTTGATTGATACATATGATGATCTCTGGATAGGATTAGACGGAAGTGGATTAGTTCGCCTGTCACTTTCGCCTTTTAAAAGTATTCCCATATTAAACGGGCCTCTCAGCGGATATCCAATGTCATTTACTCAGGATTACAGAGGTCGTATCTGGGTGGGCACTTTTGGAAGCGGAATTTTTGTTTTCAGAGATGAAAATGATACAAATCCGATGCATTACTATTTTGAAGGGGCTGAAATAAATTCTATTAGAAGCGTTATTCATACTGCTCCAAATGAAACCTGGGTCGGCACTATTGATGGGGTTGTCAGGATTATTGACGATAAGATCCAACATTTTTCAACAACAGATGGTATAACAGCAAAAATCGTACGAAATATCTATGAAGACAGAAAAGGAGCTTTATGGATTTCCACTGACGATGGAATAACAATTTATGAAAATGGTAAATTTTCCCCTTTTAAATTAAATCACAAATTGCTACACAGGAACACACTCCAGGTTCTCCAGGATAAAAGAGGTACTTACTGGATTGCGTCACTCGGTGGATTGTACAGCTATAATGGAATAGATCTTATCCGTTTTGAATCTCCCACATTCCCCACCGATCTCCAGATAGAAACAATATTTATAGATTCAAAGGGACAAATCTGGCTTGGTGGCGTATTTGGATTGGGAGTTATTGATGAAGAAGGTGTATATAAAAAATTCACTGAGTATGATGGTTTTACAAGAAGTTTTGTCTATTTCATTATAGAAGATAATGAAAATTGCATGTGGGTTGGAACAAGTTATGGACTTCAAAACTTACGAAACGATCATTTCTTTTTATATTCACAGGATAACGGGCTTGTAGGAACAGAAGCAAATTCAAGGGCATGCTTGAAAGATAAATCCGGAAAATTATGGTTCGGATTTCTTGAAGGTGTATCAGTACTTATAAAAGATAAAATAAGCAGAATTAAAAAAGTCCCTGAGATAATTATAGATGAATTTATAGTAGACGGTGAATCATACCTGGATAGGAATACCCTGGTGGTTTCTCCATCGGCAAGAACTATCTTTATAAAATATCATGGAGTCCTGTTAAATCCTGGACATGGTTTAAGATACAGCTACATGCTCGAACCCCTCGATAAAGATTGGTCTATCCCTACATCAAACCGTTTTACACAATATTCTTACCTGAAACCGGGACGCTATACCTTTAAAGTACATGCGGACATAGGTCCGGAACAAACTGAGTTAAAAATTACTGAATTGAGCTTTCATATCATTCCTCCGGTCTGGCGCCGGACATGGTTTATATTTCTAATTTCTGCATTTGTGATCTCCACTTTAGGTCTAATCATATGGCTACGCATACGAATGCTTCAGAGAGAAAAAGAGATGTTGCATGCAGCAGTCAGTGAACGGACAAAAGAACTCAAAGAAAAAAACGAAGAGCTTGAAAGCTTCGCATATACCGTATCACACGATCTAAAAGACCCTGTTGGTGTTATCGTAGGTTATGCACAGGTCCTTGATGATTTTCTCAAAAAGAAAAATATATCTGGCGCTGACAAATTTATTGAAGGAATAAAGCGAAACAGTAAAAAACTGGTTTCATTTATCGATGACCTTCTTCAGCTTTCCCGTTCAGGCAGAATAATTGAGAAATTTACAAAAACCGATGTGAATGTGATAGTAAAACAGATCAAGAAAGAGTTCGAAGAAAAGGGTGGCGTTGATAAACCTGTTATCACATTCAAGAAACTGCCAATAATATTCGCAGATACTGACAGGTTATATACTGTTTTTCATAATTTAATAACCAACGCTTATAAATACAGACACACGTCTAGAAGACCGAAGATACAGATAACTTACCACCTCCAGGGGGATAAACATATATTCGAAGTCATAGATAATGGTGTAGGAATAAAATCAAAAGACATATTGAGGATTTTTGAACCGGGTGTCAGGCTCAATTCGGTTATTACAACAGGTAGCGGTTTTGGCCTTAAAATCGTCCAGAAAATCGTGAAAGCTCATGGTGGTGAAATCTGGGTTGAATCTGAATTTGGAAAGGGGAGCAACTTCTCTTTTTCTCTGCAGGTTATAGACAGTGAAAAAATAACACTATCTTAAAAACCAAGCCTTATACAGGTTTTGCACCCTATACATTCTTCATCTTTTCCAATCACACAATTGACTGCAGTTTCGGATATAGAGGTACAGACAAACTGATCAATTTCTGAATATGAATCATTCGCGTCAATCTCTATTTGTCGTCTTGGTAATTTAATTTCCATCATGGAAGGGTGTTCTGGTTTTTTATCCTGATAAGGCATCTTGCTTTTAAAATCATTTTTCTCGAACATTTTTACCCTGTAATTTGAATTTCATCCACAACGCCTACACATGCCGCTTCAACCGGAGCAAGTGTCGTATTTATCGCTTTGCTTGCAGCTCTCCCCTCGAGGACTACAATCACTCTATCACCCGGGCCTGCATTAACAGAATCGACAGCAACCAGGGGTTCACCTTTTGCCTTACCATCGATTGTCAGCGGCTGTACAATCAGGAGCTTTGAAGATTCAATCTTACTGTTTTTTACCGTCGAGACTATATTACCGACAACTTCCGCAATTATCATTTCTTATCCCCGGGTTTATTCGGCAGGTATTGGATATCATCGATTATACCGACTATTGTATGATCAGAAGGAGTGCTTTCCGGAAGGAAAGGCCAGGCAGCTTCCTTAGCTGTTACATAAAGTACGGTTTCCTGGTATCCCGCTCCGACTGAATCAAGCATAAGTATCGGAGCGCCGGAATCCCGTGAATCAGGAGTAATGGGTTGAACCCATAACATTTTTTTACCTTTCAGTCCGGGATTCTTGGACGTTGATACCAGGTTACCGATTACTCTTCCGATTTTCATCTTAAATCTGTTATTTCTCGATATCCATACTATCTACGATTCCAATTATGGAAGCATCGACCGGCCGGTCTTCCATCCCTTCAGCCATTCTTGCGGAACTGCCCTGCACTACGATTACCCTGTCATTAGTACCGGCTTGGACCGTATCGACTGCAATTATATATTCACCCGGCAACGGTTTTTCATTTATATCCACCGGTTGAACTATAAGCAGTTTTATTCCTTCAAGTTTAATATCTTTCCTGGTAGAAACTACCTGGCCGATAATATTACCGATACGCATAGCTTATGCTGTGGTCTTCCCGATTGGGAGGACTTCTTCAAGATTTTTATGAGGTCTCGGGATTACATGAACGCTTATCAGTTCGCCAACCTTTCTGGCTGCAGCCGCGCCGGCTTCAGTCGCCGATTTAACAGCGGCAACATCACCGCGAACTATTGCGGTTACATATCCTGAACCGATCTTCTCATAGCCAACGAGAGTTACTTTAGCCGCTTTTACCATAGCATCTGCGGCTTCAATCATCGGCACCAATCCCCTTGTTTCGATTAATCCGAGAGCTTCACCTGTTATTGGCATAGTTTATAAATCCTCCTGGTTATTTATTTGTTTTATAATGTCGTAAATGATGTTCGTAAGATCATCACGGGATAGCATAAATTTTTCGCTTTTTTCTCCGCTGCTTTTATCACTGAATTCCGGGGCTTTCGAACCGGTCTTCGCAAATAGCTTTGCGATTTCTTCCTGCCCCAAAACCGACTGACGCCCTAAAATACGGGTTACAAGTGTAATATTAGCGAAATGCTCAAGTGTCTCCATACGGTAATATGCTTGCATAAGAGAAGTTCCGACTGTCACAGCGCCATGATTCTGTAGTAGAAGGCCGTTATTTTTGCTAATACCTTCAGCCACAATTCTAGCCAGCTCATCCGTACCGGTTGTTCCATAGGGCGTTAACTTTACATTACCTAGCGTTAAAATTACTTCCGGTAGAATACCCTTATCCATCTCTATTCCTGCTGCAGCAAAGCCGGTAGCCGTTGGCGGATGCGAATGGACTACCGCTAAAACATCATCCCGCTTTTTATAAATCTCGAGATGCATCGGCAATTCAGATGAGGCTTTTTTCATACCCTCAAGCAGATTTCCTTTGTCATCTACCAACACAACATCGCTCTCATCCATAAATCCTTTGCTCACACCTGTAGCAGTTGTAAGGAATTTACTATCAGAAATTTTAACAGAAATATTGCCATCATTCGCTGCAACATACCCACGCTGCCAGAGCCGCTTGCCAACTTCGATAATTTCTTTTTTTATTTCGTTCATTTTAAAAAATCAATCTGGCTACTAATTCCCCTCAAATTTCTGGAAGCACTCATCGGAACAGAAATGAAGATCGTTTTTATTGTTCTTGTATGCATTTTTGCCATCTATCGCAAAGTAAGCGCCACAAGTCGCGCATTTAACCATCATACCTTTATCTATTATTCCTGGCTTTATCTTTCCATCGGCCGCCTGTCCGAAGAATTTACGAATTTTCCTTTTTGCCCATGAAGCTATAATCAGGTAAAAAATAACCGCGAAAAAAGCTATTATTACAAAACGGTACATTATTTTACACCTGCTTTTTCTTTATCAATCCTACTTTTCAAAGCAATTGCGTTTTTATAGAAAGGATCAAGTTTTAATGCTTTGTCTAACGCCTCGCTCGCCGTCTGGATATCTTTCTTGTCGTAATAACTGGTAACCCCGATATTATACCACGCAACCGTGTGATCAGGTTTAATTTTAACGGCTTCCCTGAACCACTTGATAGCTTCATCCGGTTGGCCCAACCTTCTATAACATACACCAAGGTCTGTCATTACCATTATATCTGCCGGTTTTGACTCAAGTGCGCTTTTATAAAAGAGTGAAGCTTCTTCATATTTCCCGGTATCGAAGTAGCTGTTTGCAATTTCGATTTTTACTTCAGGATTAGTCGGATCAGAATTAAGCTGCTCAATTTTATCGGCAATTACCTGATTAAATTTATCCTGCATCGATTCCATCGTTGGCACAGCGGGTTTTTGTTCTTTTTTTATGATTAACGGCGAAAGAAAGATTCCGGCAGCCAGTCCGACCACCATCCCGATAAGAAAAACCGTTATTGTTCTATTCATTATTACCACCTGTTCGAGGTTTCAATGAATTCTAATAGATGAAAAAACCAAGTCAAGAATAATAAAATCCTTGAATTTCTTGCAGAATGTTCATATAATACTTTAAGAAACGGTTGTTAATTACGATTAGAATAGGGCGGAATATGACGAAAAAGGAATTGGCGGATGCTGTCTATAACGTACATGGTGGCTTATCACGGAAAGAAGCAGCAGATGTAATTGATGCGGTTTTAGGGAAGGTGAAAGATTCTCTCTTTGATGGAGAGAAAGTTCAAATCACCAAGTTTGGGGTGTTCGAGATTCAGAAGAAGTTAGAGAGAAGGGGAGTAAACCCCCTGACAGGAGAAATTATTGACATTCCGGCTCACAGGGCAATTGTTTTTCGGCCTTCGAGCCATTTAAAAAGTGCAATGAACCATGAGCAACAATAGTACGATGATCAAGATACCCGAAAGATTATATTACAAAATCGGTGAAGTAGCCCAGATCACCAAAACAGAACCATATGTTCTGAGATACTGGGAAACCGAATTCCCTGTTTTAAAACCGACTAAGAATAAATCCGGGCAGAGGTTATACCGAAAAAAAGATGTTGAAACAATTCTTAGGATAAAAGAATTGCTTTACCATGAAGGCTACACTATAGCTGGAGCTCAGAAAAAACTTTCTGATGAGCAGGCTGGCCCAAAAGAAGTGACGGAGAAAAAAACCACCGTTCAATCCCGACTTAAAGATGTTGAAGCTGAACTGCGGAATCTTTTGACAATTCTTGAATCAGATGATATATAGCCATTTTCCGGTCGGGACGTAGCGCAGTCTGGTAGCGCACTAGCATGGGGGGCTAGGGGTCGGAGGTTCAAATCCTCTCGTCCCGACCATTTTAGTTTTCCGATTTTTTCTTAATAGTGAAATTTTGAAAAGAATACTTGTTACAAACGACGACGGCATAGATTCCAGAGGTCTCCAACTTCTTGCTGAAGCAATGCAAAGCCTTGGGGATGTTTACATCATCGCCCCCTCAGACGAAATGAGCGCAATAAGCCACGCACTTACCCTTCACGCACCATTACAATATAAAAAAGTCGATAACAGGAAATTCCGCATTTACGGTACACCATCGGATTGTGTTTATCTCGGTGTATTCAATATAATGAAAAACAAGCCGGATCTTATCGTAAGTGGAATCAACAGCGGCCCGAATATGGGTGATGATATTACTTATTCCGGTACTGTAGCTGCCGCAATAGAAGGAACACTCCTCGAAATACCATCAATAGCTTTCTCTCTGTTCGGAAATCCGCCTTCAAAATATGAACAGGTACTTCCATATTGCAGATCAATCGGAGCTAAAATCCTGGAAGAAGGGCTTCCAAAAAATACACTGCTCAATGTAAACTTCCCTGATGAACCAATAAGAGGTATGAAAATAACCAGGCTCGGCAGAAGGAAATATAAACAGTATGTAGATGAAATTAAAAATCCTCGGGGCAAGACATATTACTGGATTGGCGGTGACCAGCCTGAGTGGGAAAAGATTGAGAACAGCGATTACCAGGTTGTAAATAATGGTTATGTATCCGTTACGCCGCTTCATCTTGATTTGACGGATTATGCATTTCTAGATAAATTAAATAAATGGGATTTTAAGATTCAGTAGCTGATGAACAGGCCGATAGAATTAAACGATAGAAGATTTGAAAACACGCGTCGTGAGATGGCGGAATCACTCAGAGCCCTGTACAATATCAGAGATAGTAAAGTTCTCGAAGCGATAAAAAAAATACCGCGTCATCATTTTGTACCAAAAACCTTTCAAAGCCGTGCTTATGATGACGATGCACTCCCCATAGGCGAAGGGCAAACGATTTCGAAACCTTCAGTGATAGCTACTATGATTCAATCCCTTCAATTAAGACCTGAACATTCAATTCTTGAAATTGGTACCGGTTCGGGCTACCAGACTGCACTACTTGCCATGCTTACGAAGCACGTATACAGTCTTGAAAGATTAAACAGTCTGACCCTGATGGCGAAAAAGAATCTTGAACAACTTGAAATTACAAATATTACGGCCAAAACGTTTGATGGGACATATGGATGGCCTGATCGAGCCCCTTTTGATGCAATAATCGTTAGCGCCGCCGCACCGGAGATTCCTGAAAAACTGATCAAACAGCTTACTAATACAGGAAGGATGATCTGCCCTGTAGGCAATAATCATACGCAGATACTCCGACTAATTAAAAGATTCGGGGCAGAATACGAAGTGGAAGAAATTGGCTACTGTAGATTTGTTCCTCTGGTAGGAAAATACGGCTGGAACGGCTGAGATTATTTAAGATTATCTTTTAAAACCCTCAGCATGTTTTTACCCAGGATTTTTTGAATAATATCTTTGCTCCATCCTCTCTTCAGCATTTCATCTGTCAACAAAGGCATTTTTGTTACATCTTCAAGGCCTTGAGGCAGGAAGTGGGTCCCGTCAAAATCAGATCCCAATCCAACGCAATCCTCCCCGCCGACTTCAATAAAATGTTCTATATGATCTATAACTTTTTTATAGTTAACAGTTTTTATTGAAGTAAACATCTCATCTAAAAGAAGTTTCTTTTGCTTCCTGGCTTCTGGAGAATTGGTTCCGTGCTCTTTATTAATATCTTTGTATTTTTCATGCCTGTGATCGTTCAACTTCAGCAATTTATCGAAATTACCCTGGTCGAGAAAGAATGGGACAAAATTTACACCAATAACACCTTGGTTCCTGCTTATCGCTTTTATCTCGTCATCGGTAAGATTTCTAGGAGAATCACTGAATATAAAACAGCAGGAATGAGAAGCGATCACCGGTTTGTCAGTAATACTGAGTGTATCGTAAAGCGTTTGTGTGGAGGAATGAGACAGATCTATCACCATACCAAGAGAATTCAATTTCTTTATCAGCTCTTTACCATCATTGCTCAAGCCATTGTCAACACTATCCATCACACTGGATGCAAACCGGTTCGAATTGTTCCACGTTAAACCCAATAGACGAACGCCCCGTTGATAAATAACATCAAGATTTTCCAGTTTTCCCTCTATCGAGTGAGCACCCTCAATGCTTAACATTCCATAGACAGTATTATCCTTTCCAATTAACGAAAGCTGATCTTTCGAGGTTATAAGCTTCAAGCCCCCATTACTGCCTTCTATGAACTTATCCATCTGGAGAAACATTTTATCCAGGCGTGCCATAAATCCGCGTTTTCGCAGTGTAGGATGATTGAACATTGCGAATATCTGGAGGTTCACACCACCCCGTTGCAGTTTATCCATATCGATATGCAGAAAATCATTAACTTTATTAAAATTTTTCCTGCGTTTTATAACCCGGTCCAGAGTATCGCAATGCGCATCGACAACAATCGATTGGAAATGCAGGTCACGCGCTTCAGGGGATATATTCATTTCTTCACCATATTACCCAGCTGGCATTTTTATGAGGAATAATAAGTGCTGTCAGCCTTCCTATATCCCCGTTAAAAGTAATCCACAGGTAAAGCGATATTATAAGGGTAAGAATAATCACAGATGTGGTCAGCCACCGCTTATTGATTCTTTGTAAGCTATAAACAGCTAATACGGCGAAAAGCGGCAGAGCAAAAAGCTCGAAACGAAGCATCAGCTTTTCGGTCAGTGCAAGGTATAATTGTAGAATGTACGCGGCAAACCATCCAAAAACCAGGGCGTTCTGCCAACTGCGCTTACCCGCTTTAAACATAAGTACAACAGCCACAATCCCAAGTATGAAGGTGAACAAACCGAATTTCCCGATTATGTTTTGACCGACCTTTATAAGGTTATGTGTGGAAATCCGGAATACACCCCCTCCGTCGCTAACCGCCTCTTGAGTGGTCAGTAAACGGGCAATATTTTTTAACGTCGGGCCTATGAGATGAATATAATAGATAAAAAACGAGATACCGGCTGAGATAATATAAATTGAGAATAATCTCAAAGAATTATAAGGCTTAAAAATCTCATTTATTTTTGCTAAACCTTGTTTATCACTGACATCTCTTATCCTTTTATTCCTGAACTCGTGAATGAAAAGCGCCATTGAAATTGAAATAATAAATATCAGGAATGAAATAAACATCCCGAAGTGAGAGAGATTAACCAGCGTAAAAGCTGCCGTCAGGATGATTATATTTTTAATCTTATCGAGCTTTTCATAAAACACAAAAATAAGCGCAACCGCAAGTATATAAGCGAGATGCCCGAAGCCGTTAGCGACTATCCCTAGAAGATAGATGTAGAATGTTTTCGGAAGACAAACATATAACAGCATCGCAGTGAATGCATTCTGATGATTACCCAAAAACTTATATGCTATTATATAAACCAGGAACGGCACAAAACCGAAGAGGAAAGTAAATATAATTTTAATTAATAAAGCTTCATTGGTGATGACAAGATTGAAAGGATACAGAAGAACGTAAAACGCCGGGGGATATGGGAATTTCAACCCACCAGCATGGGAAAGTTGAAAAATGCTTTCTGTAAACATCTCGACATAAAGATTCTTATGAAAAACCAGATCTATGGAATATGTATACGGTACAAACCAGAGGCTGGACTTCGCAAACAGGGAAAGAGAAGAAACGAGGACAATCTTACCCTCTGAATTTATATCAGCCTTTCCAATAGTTTTAAGGAATACCTTCCTGGCAAAGAATGCAACGATTAATGCCGATAAATTAACAACAAGCAGATCATAGATTATCAGGTCTGTAGACCGCAAGAATGGATCGCGCAAAGGAGTCAGCATTATTATGAATAAAATAATCTCCAGCGCGCCGAATAGAATATAAAACCGGTTTTTTTTCATCCTCCCGATAACCGCAACTAACAGAATCAATAGGATTATAATGCCGGTTTTGAAAATCTGATCAATAGCCGGAATTTTGAATCCGCTCCCATGCGATATCAATTCAACTTTAGATACCCTGACACCCCTGATTATCCGGTGATTTTGTTTTTCGATAATCTGAGGTTTCGTATAAAGTGTTACCGCAAACTCACCGGCATTCACCATCTCTTTCGAAATCTCTATCTCATACCAATCCCAGTCAAGGGTAAGCAGCCCTTCAAAGACTGTCTTATCTCCCACCATTATCTTTAGATATTTCTCATCATCGGAGTACCGTCTAGCCCTCGCAAGGATACGGAAGGTATAATCCGTCCCCCCCGCGATACCCTTGAACGCTATGCCGGATTTATGCATGCTCCATTTAAAAGGAGTCTCGGTAGGGTCATCAACTGTAGTCAATGGATAAAAATTGAATGTATCATTGCTGACATCGTTTGCTGCAAGGTTCAGCCTGTAATTATTGTTAAACTGGTAGGCAACAGAAGTTACCAGCACATGTGCAGCAATTGCAGCCAGTATAATAAGGCCGTATTTAATAAGATTTGGTTTTTTTTCAATCATATCGTTTCATTATAAAAATTTGAGCAGCCTCTAACAGCTGCTCAATATTAAGTGAAACCTTGTATTTTATCAACGGATGTTTTTAATCTTCCTCTTCCGTTTCTTTTATTTCGATGTATTCAGACCATCTGAGCATCTGTGTTTTGAAATCATCCGAATAATCCAGCACAACATCGGTAATATTGCCATCACCGTCCTTTATCGCCTTTAGACCCGGAGCAACCAATGCCTGGAAATCAGGATAATTGATTTCTTTACACCTGCGGACTACATCATCACGAAGGGCGGGATTTATTTTCACAGCATATTTTTCAACCAGTTTCTTAGCTGCATCATAATCGCCTTCGGCTTTTATCCGCATTATCTCCTTCAGGAGTTCACCGACTTGTTCTTTCATATTATCGAGATCATTCACAACTAGATAGAGCTTCGAATCTTTATCCTTCAGCTCAATTGATTTTTTATCCAGCCAGTAATGGACAATGAGATTAGTTGCTCGCATATGGTCATCCTCGATCACATTCCCGGTCTTGATCCTGCGAAGGATCAGTAGGCCTGCCCTTGCGTAGCTTTCGTACATGGCAGTCGCAACTTCCTCGCTGGACATAATCTGTTTATCCAGGAGCACAGGGTTTGATGAGCTCCAGAGAGCCATCAGTTCAGCGCGGGCTTCTTCCAACGTAGAATAATATTCCTTCAGGTATAAAGATGAGTCACCTTTGAGATCAGAAGAAACCTTACCCGATCCGTGTCCCACTACCTCGTGCAGAGCTGTCTTCAGATTGTTTGCCTCGATCCCAAATTTAATAGCCCTTTCTAATTCATCATCCGAATAGCAGAACTCCTTCGCTAACGGTTCATGGAACGAACCGTTATAAGACTCGATCGCATTGGTCAGCAGGACGGACTTCGTTCCGTATTTCTCCCTCAAATCCTGCTCGTTCGGAAGATTGATACCGAGCGGATACTGAGGGCCGCCATCGCCTGTGCCTATCAGCACGCTTATCGCCTTAGCCTGCGGCGGGGAGAAATCCTTTTTCTTATAATCATCATCCCAGGGAGCATCCGCTTCCAGATCCTCCGCCGAACCGGCTATGTCATTCATCATCTTTGTTTTGTTCTTATCTACAAAGAAAATAAACGATTCAAACGTAGCCTTCAACGAGCGGGGATCGATGTAAGACTCGATAAACCCGTTGATGAAATCGACCGGGTATGCATCATTTACCCATGCGACATTAAATTTATACCAGTCTTCATGCGTGCCGGTCTGGTAATAACGTATCAGTTTCTGGATGGTATCCTTCTGGTCGTTGTTCGCATATTCCGCCGCTTCTCTGAGATGATAAATAACCTTTTTGATATATTTCGCATAGCGGCCAGCGGGAATATTTTCATCGCCGCTACGGTAAACCTGCTCTACAATATATCCATCCTGCTTTACGAGACGTGAATTCAGTGCATATTGCTCGTTGAATGCCTCAACTTCTCGGAGAGTTACATCTTCGTAAAAATTATTTGCACTTGCCGTGATTATATCCTCACCAGGAGGTGGAGTTTTCACTGTGATCAACGGCTCATAATCCATATTAAACATGGTCCGCTCAAGGCCTGCGAGCATACTGTCGAGCGTCTCACCACCTCTGAGACCGAAATCGGCGCCATTATCCATCGCTTTTACAGCCGCAGTCTTAAATTCATCATATGTAAAACCTGTGGCGGTTTTATTCTTGTTCCGGATGCTGTAATGAGAGCCGTTGGCCCAGAATTTTTTGGTATAAATGGTGATCCTGTCAAGCAGGTCACTATCGATGCCATCCGAGTGGGTGAGAATCATCTCGAGCACCCGTTTTATACGAGGAGCAAAACGATTTAACTGGTCATAAATAATCGGGTCACCGGCAATCGATGCCTGGTACAGGTGATAGGCGAGTAATTTATCATTCATCGACAGTTCATCGAATCCATCCGCGTATAATCTCACGATTGCAAAATTATCTACCTGCTCCAGCAGGTATTCTCTTGTCTCCACA
>JAFGBY010000178.1 GCA_016932915.1 Acidobacteriota bacterium
CAGGTGTTCACGATGATGATTTCACTCTCATCAGCGCTGTCGGTGATCTCCCATCCGTCGGCTCTCAGATAGCCGAGCATTACCTCGGAGTCCACAAGGTTCTTGGGGCATCCGAGCGATATTATACCGATTTTTCCAGACATGATTTTTAAGGGTAAAGCCTGTAGAGCATCCTCGGGTAGGGGATAGTCTCCCGTATATGTTTTGAGCCGCTGAGCCAGGCTACGGTGCGCTCGATGCCGAGGCCGAAGCCGGCATGCGGCACGGAGCCGTACCTGCGGACGTCGAGGTACCATTCGTACGATTCGAGCGGGAGCCCCTGCGCGATTACTTTCTTTTTCAACCGTTCGAGGTCATGATCCCTCTGGCTGCCGCCGATGATCTCGCCGTAGCCTTCCGGGGCGATCACATCCATGTTGGCGACCAGGTCGGGGTTTTCCGCATCCGGCTGCATGTAGAACGGCTTGATCTTCGCGGGGTATTTCTCAATGACTACCGGAGTCTCGAACCACGAACCGATAACCGTCTCGTGCTCCGCGCCGAAGTCATCGCCCCATTCGATCTCGATGCCCTCTTTTTTCAGCCGTTCGACGGCGTCCGTATATGTAACCCTGCCGAATGGCGCTTTTACTTTCTCTAATTTTGTTTTGTCGCGTTCGAGCGCGTCCAGTTCGCGGCCGCATTTTTCCAGCACCCAGGCGACGATATATGATACAAACTCCTCAGCGAGTTTGATGTTGTCTTCATGGTCATTAAAGGCGACTTCCGGCTCCACCATCCAGAATTCCTGGAGGTGGCGGCGTGTCTTGGATTTCTCCGCTCTAAAGGTCGGGCCGAAGCAGTATACCTTGCCGAATGCGGCAATAGCCGGTTCGAGGTAGAGCTGGCCGGACTGTGAAAGGTACGCCTTGCCGTCGAAATAATCGGTCTCGAAGAGAGTCGATGTGCCCTCGACGGAAGCGGGTGTAAGGATGGGGCTGTCGATAAGCGTGAAGCCCCTCTCGTAATAGAATTGCCGTATCGACTGGATGATCTCATGGCGGATCCTCAGCACATGCCGCTGGCCCTCGGAACGCAGCCAGAGGTGGCGGTTATCCATCAGGAACGAGGTGCCGTGCTCCTTCAGGGAGATCGGGTATTCCTCGGCGATGTGTACGACCTCCAGGGATTTGAGCGTCATCTCGTATCCCCAGGGGGAGCGCTTGTCCTCACGGATCGTGCCGGTGACGGCGAGTGATGATTCCTGGGTGAGCTCCTCGATGAGGTCGAAGTATTTATCCTCTATCTCGCCCTTCACGGCGACTGCCTGGATAAGGCCTGTGCCGTCCCGCAGGATTATGAATTTTATCTTCCCGCTGGAGCGTTTATTATAAAGCCATCCTTTAAGGGTAACATCCTGTCCTTCGTATTTTGATATCTCGGAAATATATGCTGTTGTCATTTTTCCACCTCTTGTCTTCAGCGCGGTTCCGTTTCCCTCGCATCCGTAATTGATTAATAATAAAGGATGTATTATATCCTTTCAAGAACTACATGCAAGGAGGACATCATGGTTTTATGATTATCAAAGAGTATTGTGAAAATAGGATTTCACGTAAATAGTTTTTTAATATAAATAGTATACTTATTTATGTAGGCGTGCTAATATTATCATTATAATTATTTTCATAATTACAATCTTGGAGATGCATAACATGCAAAATGA
This sequence comes from Acidobacteriota bacterium, assembly GCA_016932915.1. Classification (GTDB taxonomy): domain Bacteria; phylum Acidobacteriota; class DATKUA01; order JAFGBY01; family JAFGBY01; genus JAFGBY01. The sequence goes on from JAFGBY010000178.1 coordinate 1,706, forward strand.
TAAAATACACAGCACGATTACAGGATTTCTCATAACCATTTATTTAGGCCCTGGATATACAAAAAGTGAAATTAGAGAACTTATACAAAGGGAGCTTAATGTTTTTAAGAATGAACCTGAAGATCTAATAAAAAGACTAAATATTGTTTTAAAAGTAATAAATGAAGAATTTAATAAAACAGAATATATTGAAAGGAAAGAAGACAGGGAAATAACATCTAGAATCACTAAAATAGTCGGACAAGAACTTTTAGATTCAGAACTAGAAGATATGTTTTATGAATTACTAATAGCGATGGGTAACCGTATTGATGGCCAGAAGCACCTAGTTAAAGACTTAAAAGATATAAAAAATAATATTTTATAGAATTTTACTTTTTAATTACGTTTACTTAATTTAGGATTATCTATCGTGGGAATATGTGTGTCTTAGACCATGTGTTTGTATGTTTTCGAATAAGGCGAGATTGTAATGCCACTTCATTTAGTAGTAAGACCAAACAAAAGGAGTAGGTGATCTCTGACACACATGCTCCCGTATAAAGGACTTTTAAAAAGGGGAAAATATGTCAAGTAAGAATTATAGTGATAATGAATTTCTTTCATCAGATTTTCAATTTCCAGATGATAGAGTAGTAAAAATCGTTAAATACTTGCAAGGGAATCCTCTAGTTTTAATTTCATGTTTATGTACAAGTCTTATCGCTGCATTATTCTTTTTTAAAGACAATTCATTATATTCTTCCATTGCATATCTTATATGTATTTTAATATTTTGTGTTTTTATAACTGAATTCATTAAATATAATCTCCTTTGTAAAGATTATCTCTCAGGATTAGCACTTATAGAACGTTTCCTTCTATATGTATGTGTAGAAAATGATGTTCGCGTAATAGTTCTAGATAGTAAAGAGGTTGAACTTATTGGTGTATGTGAGAGGTTATCCACAAGATATTTACTAATTTCATATTTTCCTCTTGAGAATGATAATAGGTTTTTTATTATTAGTAGTTCATTTTGGTCAATATTGAAAGCAAACAAGAATATTCTTTTAGAGAAAAAAGATAGAGCTACATATAAAAACGAATTAGAGCAATTTACGAAATATATTTATAACCCGGATCCTCATAATTTTTTCAATTAGTTTTAATTCTTTTTAGAGATATTATCCTCAGTTATACACAGATTGAAAACTGTAAGTGTGACTTTTCATTTTGTCACCCCGGGCTTGCCTGCACTGAACTTGTTGAGGTGACCCGGGGTCTTTAAGAATCGTGAACGTGCAAATTATTGATTGGCAAAGTTCTCCTGGTTTTTATGGAGGATTGATTTTCAATATAGATCCCGCATCAAGTGCGGGATGACAGGGGAGTAGGAGCGGCAGCCCTCTCGATTTTACTCGGGGCAGGCTTGCCGCGATAAAATAAAGCGTCATGCCCGGGGAGTTATTCGTTGGAAGCGGCCGGGCATCTTCCGTTTAGCTGTTTCTAAAAGGTTTAGGTATAGAATATAGAGATCCTACGAAGAAAGCTTAGAGAATGAAAAAATATCTGATATTTATAATGTTTTTCGCTGTCTCAATTTCCATCATGGCGGAGGATTTTATTATTTGCCAGGCCAGGTGGGGAATGACGAAAGAGGAAGTAAGGGCAGCGGAAAAAATAGAATTGAAAGAAGGAGAGGACGGGAATTCTCTTACCGGGAAAACACAGGTGCTGGGAATCGATACCGTTCTCTCATATTTTTTCATCGAGAATAAACTGGTGAATGTTACCTTTGTGCCCTTAGATTCAGATGAATCGACTTTTAATCTTTTTGAGGCAGACTTAGTGACGAAATATGGCCCTGATTACGAAGTGATCGGTCAATATCATCATAGATGGAAGCTGAAAGGCTGTGTTATTGATATCATATTTGACGAGACTATAAAAACTATCCTATTGAATTATTTTTCACCTGAATATTTTAAATCAGTCCACATTAGCGAAGAAATATGGCGGTAGGCAGTATTTTATCGTGAGATAACATGAGCACTTAGACCGTCATTGCGAGCAAAGCGAAGCAATCTGTTGAATAAACACGGTTGTATCAGATCGCCGCGGTCGCTCACACTCCCTCGCGATGACATCTTTTATCGCCAGGTGGCCTGTCCTGAGCGTAGTCGAAAGGAATTCGCTGGTAATATGAAGATTCCCGCTTTCGCGGGAATGACTTACATTTTTAAATAAAAAAACCCGGGTGGTTGGGGGACCATCCGGGTTTGTCCTTATATAAAATATATGTTAATCGAAATTGTATTTCTGTAGTTCGGGAAGGTTTTCCAGTTCCTTCGCTCGGGCTTCGGTGTAGCCGAGGCGGCGGAAGTTCAGCAGGCCGCCAGGTTTATGGCAGTCCTTGCAGGTGTGGCCTTCCTTCTGTATCGCGTGGTTTATCATCAGGGTTCCCATCTGGCGCATCCAGCGCGGCTTGATGTTATCCCGGTTGCCCTCATCGAGCGGGTAGTCGGTTTTCCATTTGCCCACCCCGAAGTACGCCATGAACTCATCCATCATATATACCTTGAAAAGCCACTGGTACATACGTTTAACCATCGGGTGCTGCAGCGCGGTCTCCACGGAGAGCATCGGGTTGCCCTGCTCGAAGTATGTCTTGTAATCGAACGGGATGATCATCGCGCCGAACGGCCCGAGGTTCGCATAATCCTCGTACATCCTCGCGTTGAATACCTTGAAGGGGTAGATCTTCGAAGTCCCCAGGTTCATCACCGGGCGGAGCTTCGTCTCCACGACTTCAGCCCTTTCCCCGACAAGATCCGGATCCTGCTCGATAAAGGAATTTCCTTCCTTCAGTCCCGGCAGGGTGAGGCCCTTCACTTTGTCGTATTTCGCGATGTGATCCATCAGCGGGTTGTATTCCGGGTTCTTGTTCGGGTTCGCGCCGAGCGCGTTGGCGAGGAAGGTGCCGTTATTGTTGAACCAGAGGTATTCGACCGCCTTGTCCATATCACCGGTGACGAGTATCTCCTTCGGATGGTAGTAACCCTCTTCTTCCACGAATACAGGCTGAGCCCAGTCGGTGAAGATGAGGTTCGATTTATGCAGCTTCGTGATGTGGCAGGTCTCGCAGGAGACCTTTGCGATATGCCCGTTCAGGATCGCTCTGGTCTTGGTGTTCTTGATATGCGGCGCCGCGGTGTGGCAGCGTTCGCAGGATACTTCTTCATTCGGCAGGTCGTTGGAAACAAGATCAGTGCCCTGCAGGCCCCTGGCGATCTTATGCCCGCGTGTGGTATGGCAGTCGATGCACTGCATACCAGCAGCGGCGTGTACATCCCACTCAGGATCGAAAGGCGTAGCCCTTTTTGCCGATGAATGTAAAAATCTTATATTTTTGTAGCCCCTGTTGTGAGCGGCTTCATTGCCTTCGAACTGGTCACCGCCCAGGTTGTGCTGGTGGCATCTCAGGCACATCTCCGCGCGCGGCTTCATAACGCCCATAGCCGCTTTCATGCTGCGGTCCTGGTTCCAGCGTTTGCCGACTCCATCATCGAAAACGTATTTATGGTTCATGTCATATGTAATCGAATGGCAGATGAGGCAGTCGATAGCCTGTTGCGCCTGGTGCGGAGTGCTCAGCCCCGGGAGCATCCTCTCGGATGGCGGCCCATATAGCCCGCCTACATGGCACTGCCCGCAGCCGACGCTTACCATATGTTCTTCGCCGTGCGCCGGTTTAGCCTTGATGAGGTCAGCCCAGCCGGTCCAGGTGAATGTACCGGTCATCCCGCAGGCGCGGTCGATCTTGCCGAGCGGTATCTTGTGCCAGCCCGCGTTTACCTTTTCGCCGTTGTAGCCGTATGTTGTGAAGCTGGAAGATGTGGAGAAGAGTTTAAAGTGGACGGAAGCAAGGACGTCATCCATCGTGCCGATTTCCTTGTAATCCCCATCATCCGTTTTTACCATCATAGTCTTATGGCACTGGAGGCATGTCTCCGGCCCCTCGTATTTACGGATTCCGTTCTCACGGAACTGCTCAATATGTTTGAGGTTCGCCTGTTCCAGGAAGCTGCCCGTCTTGAACCGGAGCTGTACGCGGTCTTCCTGTACGACCTCCTCATCCTTGTATTCGTTGGTATCTGCAAGCGCCTGTTTTTCTAGGAGTTCCGCCTGCACCTCGCGGGCAATCTCCTCGAATTCAAGGTCGCTTACCTCAACGGAGTTCGGGTATTCCACAGTGGCGAGTTTATCGCCTGTGTAGTACCTGAAGAACGCCGGGTAAGCCCATGCGTATGCAATATATAAAACGAATATCACGATGACGAAAATCGTCACCTTTCTTCCCCGTTTGGTCCTGGTATATTCCCTGACCGGGGAAAGTTTCCCAGCTATAAGCTTAAAAACATTCTTCATTTTTTCGGACTCCTTTTCTTAACCGTTTGACTCTCAACCGTATGGTAGCCGGTGATCATAGATTCAAGAAGCGATGTCAGTTTCTTGCCCGTAGTGGAGAGGTAGAGATGGACGATCAGGAACGTAACGGCAAGGAAACTGAACAATGTATGTATAACCGCGATAGATTTGAACGCGGAGAGATTCGATATCCATTCAATATCTTTCGTGATGCCGTAAAGGACTACACCGGATACAATCTGCACCGGCAGGATAAAGAGCATCAGGAAGAAATACGACACCTGCTGCAGTGGATTGAACTTCCTCTCCTTGCTCGCGGGATAGGGCGAATGGCCCTTATTGAAAATACCGAAGAGATAGTAGCGAGCCTGGTTGAACAGCTCTACCGGCAACGCTTTCGTGAATCGGATGTAATATTTTATCCTCCCGGTCGTGACTTCATATATAAACCAGAACAGGAAATTCAAGAGGAACAGCATCGAAGTAATGTTGTGTACTTTCACAAGGGAAGCGAGCGAAAGGCTATCGAAGTTTTCGCTGTAGTGCATCAGGATGCCGGTCACCGCCAGAAGGATAAAGAACAATGCGTTGAGCCAGTGCCATATTCTCTCGGGCAAGGTAATCAGGTATATCTTCATTTCTTTTTACCTTTCCCTTTCTTTTTTCCCATCATGATTCTGAGGATTCCGTGGCCGGAAGCGCCCAGGAATGCAAACACAATAAGCAAGGTACCAAAGATTTCCACTAGGGAATTTCTCGTCCCGCCTACGAGATAAATCCTGGAGAGCATGGTCTCGGCGGTCGCTCTGTCAGATTCCGCCTCATCCTGAATAAGGAAAGTCGCCATCTTGTTTTCCCTGCTGTGGCACTCGGAACATTCCCTAACTGATTTTTCCTTCTCCGGTATCAGGTGGCGCGCTGCATATCTATTAGGGTTCAACTGGATATGGCAGGCGATGCAGGGGATCTTCTCGAGGTGGAGCTGCGCCTGTGCATGCCAGGTGTGGTAAGCCTCGATATGAACCGGGGCGAGATACTTGTTGTCCTTCGGGTTCACCCCGAACTGATGGCATTTCAAGCACTGTTCGTTTCTCTCGGTCAGCTCCATATGCTTTGGTGACCTGTCCTGGTGTACATCGTGGCATTCATAGCACTGCAGGTCTTTATGGACGCTCTGTTGCAGTGAGTGTTCGATATCCCTGAAAAGGACATTCCTTTCCTTCTCATGGCATTCGAAACATGAAAGCACTGTCGCGTTTTTATGAGGATAGGTCGTTATCCCTTTGTGGCACTCGATGCATTCATGTTTTTTCCCAAGCGTGTAATGCCAGGATTGCTGGAATTTTTCCGGTGAGATGTAGAGAGAAACCGGGATACCGAGGCTGTTTTTCAGGGACGGTTTCATCTCTTTGTTCTGATGGCAGCCTGCGCAGTCCAGGGCTTGTTCAGAAAAGACTGCAACAGGCGCCATCAGTAAAAACAGGATTAAAAAATTTGTCAGTTTCATTTACAGAAAATCTCCTTCATTTTCTGAAGTACATCTTTCAAGCGTCTATCCTTGAGGGAATACTTGATCAGGCTGCCGTCCCTGGTGGATTTCAATATTCCACGGTCACGCATAAGCCTCAGGTGTTGAGATATATTAGGCTGCGACTGGTCGCATGCGGCGGCGATGTCGTTTACGCTCATCTCCCCGTTAAGCAGTAATTCGATTATCAGGAGTCTTGTTGAATTAGCCAGGACTTGAAAACATTCAGCGGCTTTTTCGGTGTCTTGTATAATATTATCCAGATTATCTAACAGTGCCATATTATATTATCTCCAAATATTTAAACAGCTTGCTAAAAACTTACAGTTAACAAAAGGCAAATAAAGACATTCGGATATTATTATATGCTTATGTGCATGTCAAACAATATTCGTTAAATGAATGAACTATATTGAAAAATAGTTATATAAGGACAAAAATTTAATATTCAAGGAATCCGGCAAGAATACTTCCGGTTGATTTTTCCTTGTTAGCTTAAGGGCTTTGTGTTATACAGTGCCAAATATAAAGAGTAAATTTCAGGAAGAAGGATTATGATTCTTGATAAACTTTTAGATTTCACAATAAAGTCCTCAGACTTTATGTGGGGATTACAGACTATCGCGCTCCTGCTGCTTGCGGGAGTTATTTTGACTCTATTGACACGCTTTGTGCAGATCACAAAGTTAGGAAAATCAATTAAGCTGGTTCTGCTTGGGGCAGTAGGTAAGGATAAATCCAAGGACAAAGAAGGCGATATCACACCGTTTGCCGCATTGATGACGGCGCTTGCCGCTACGGTAGGTAACGGGAATATCGCGGGCGTCGCGACTGCGATTGCCAGTGGCGGCCCCGGAGCTCCGTTCTGGATGTGGCTTTCCGGATTTTTCGGGATGGCTACCAAGTATGCTGAGGGGTACCTGGGAGTACGCTTCCGTAAGGTTGCCGAGGACGGTACGATGGCAGGCGGCCCGATGTATTATATCCGCTATGGCCTTGGAGATAACGCATTCTCAAGATTCCTTGGCGGGATGTTCGCGATATGCGGAGGTATGGCTGCTTTACTGGGGACAGGCAATATGGCGCAATCCAATTCAATCACGCTTGGCGCGGTAGAACAGCTGAAGAAATATGGCATCATCTCTGAGTCATCCGGGACGACTTATTCTGTTTTAATTGGTTTTGTCCTCGTGATTCTTGTCGGCATGGTCATTATCGGTGGTATTAAAAGGATTGGTGCTGTAGCGGAAAAAATTGTGCCCTTCATGATTCTTTTTTATTTTGGCGGTGCTTTGATAATTCTGATTAAATATTTCACAGCGATTCCAGCAGCTTTCGCACTGATTTTTAAATGCGCTTTTTCGTTTAAAGCTGTAGTTGGTGGGGCAGTGGGCGTAACTATTAAAGAGGCAGTCCGTTTTGGAGTTGCCAGAGGTGTTTTATCGAATGAAGCAGGCCTTGGTTCCGCATCGATAGCTCAGAGCGCAAGTAAGACCGAGAATCCGAGCGAGATGGGGCTCGTTGCCATGACAGGTGTTCTTATCGATACAATTATAGTCAATACACTGACGACCCTGTCGATTATATTAACCGGCGCATGGGTATATACCAGGGCGGCAAATTACACAGGCCCAAATCAGCTGGATAGTATTGCCCTTACTCAATATGCCTGGGATTCTGTATTTACAGGAGGCGGAGTGTTTATTGTTTTCGCCTCGCTGATGTTTGGGTTTACAACACTGATAGGCTGGTCGTATTACGGCGAACAATGCTTTGAATATTTATTCGGCTTGCGGGCGGTCAAGCCTTACCGTCTTGTTTACATTCTATTGATCTTCTTCGGAGCGGTACTCCAGGGCAATTATATTCGTATCGTTTGGAATATCGGAGATACGGCAAACGCATTTATGGCAATACCTAACCTTATCGGGTTGATATTGCTATCAGTACTCGTTGCGCGAGAGACACGACAGGCTTTTTCAAAAAATAAATTTGAATTAGGATAGACAAAATATGAAACAAACTGCGATTGAAAAGATAATTTCAAACCATTCAGATCATCAGGTCAAAGCTGGCGAGATTGTCTGGATGAAACTGGATGTTCGTTCCGCAAGGGATTTCGGCGGCGCGAACGTTGTCAAAAACCTCAAGACTTATTATCCTGGCCAGCCGCTGGATGATCTAAAAAAGACCTTCTTCACTTTTGATACAGTTGTCCCGGCTAATAATATTCCGTATGCAAACAATCAGCAGATATGCAGGGATTACGCTGAGGAGATGGGGATAAAAGTTTATGACGTAAACGCCGGGATTGGCAGTCATGTCATGATAGAAGAGGGAAGGGCGCTTCCCGGTTATACCCTCGTCGGCACGGACAGCCACTTGAACATCTTCGGGGCAGTCGGCGCTTTTGGACAGGGTATGGGCGATCAGGATATTGCATTTGCTTTCCGCAACGGGTTTACGTGGTTTGAAGTACCAGAGAGCATGAGGATAATTCTGAATGGTGAAATCAAATACCCGGTTAGCGCGAAAGATGTTGTCCTGGCTGTTTTAGAGAGAATAGGCTCTAAAGGCGCGCTGGGAAGGGCGATAGAATTCACAGGCAGCGTAGTGGACAGACTTGATCTTGCGGGCAGGATCACACTTGCATCAATGGTTACCGAGATGGGCGGAATTATTGGATTAATATCTCCGAACAAAGCAATACTTGATGAACTCAAGAAGAAATCCGGCCATTACACATTGGAACCTATTGTCGCTGATGAAGGCGCTGAGTATGTTGAGACAATCGAGATGAATCTGAATGGACTTGAACCTATGATCGCGGCGCCACCGAAACCGGATAATGTCGTGAAAGTATCCTCACTGAAAAAAGTTGCTGTTGATTCCATTTTTATCGGCTCATGTACTAACGGCAGGACAGAAGATTTTAAAGTAGCTGCGGATATTCTCCGGGGCAGAAAAGTGCATCCTAAAGTAATGATGAAAATTGTACCTGCGACGAGAAGAGTATTTACCGAAATGCTCAAATTGGGAATAGTACAGGAACTGCATGAAGCCGGCGCGATTATCTCCAACCCGGGATGCGGCGGATGCGCCAGTGGACAAATCGGGATGACCGGTAAAGGAGAAGTTCAGGTCAGCACCAGTAACAGGAACTTCCTTGGCAAACAGGGTGATGGCGAGACTTACCTTGCTTCACCAGCTGTTGCGGCAGCCTCAGCGATAACCGGCTATATAACAGCCCCATAAGCGGATGTAGAGAATACGAGGTAAATAAAATGGCAGAAAAACAGAAAATATTAAAAGGCCGTATATGGCTGATGACTGATGAAAACAACACACTGATTGATGATATAGATACAGATATGATTTTCCATAATGCGCATCTTGCGATCACCGATATTAAGGAGATGGGTCAGCATGCGTTTGGAAATCTTAAAAACTGGAAACATTTCCCAAAAGAAGCAAAACCGGGTGATATTGTTATGGCTGGTCGGAATTTTGGTTCCGGTTCATCAAGGCAACAGGCGGTTGATTGTTTCCCTTCACTTGGAGTGACCGCGCTGATTTGTGAGTCCTATGGAGCAATCTATAAGAGGAATGCAATAAATAGCGGTTTTCCGATTGTGATAATACCGGGACTTGTAGAGCAGTTGAAGAAAAGTAAGAAAATAAAACACCTGCAGAATATTGAAATCAATCTTGAAACAGGTATCGTAAAAGATGTTGAAAGTGGAGAGATAGTCCTTAATGGTCTGCCACTTTCACCCGTTCAGATTGATATTTATAATGTTGGGGGGCTTTTAAACCTGAGCCTCGATAACAAAGGCTAGATGTTCGATTAATATTAAAAATTAAAACCCCCGGCAATAAACCGGGGGTTGTTTTTTGATTTTTATTATTCCTTTAACCCTGTTCACTCATATGTTTCATCAGCGAGAACATTGGTAAGTACATCGAAACAACGATACCGCCAACGCTGACACCCAGGAATGCAATCAGGAGAGGTTCCATAAGGGCCAATAGGTTTTCAACTGCAATATCGACTTCATCTTCGTAAAATTCAGCAACCTTGGAAATCATCGCGTCGATTTCACCGGTCTGCTCACCAACCTGTATCATCTGTGTAACAAGAGGGGGAAATAACTCCGAATCCTGCAATGGTTCCGAGAGACTGGAACCACCTTCAACTTTCGTTCGGGCATACATCAAGGCTTCCTCGACAATAATATTACCTGCCGTTTTAGCTGTAATCTCAAGAGAATCGAGAAGTGGTACACCGGAACTGATCAGGGTTGCCATCGTTCGGCAGAACCTTGCGATAACCATTTTCTGTAGCATTACTCCGAAGACCGGAAGCTTCAATTTAATACTATCGATGAGATGATGACCATGGCTGGTTTTATAATATGCTTTATAACCCATTGATAACAGGATTACCCCGACGATAATCAGGGGCATGTAATCCTGAAGAAATTCGCTCATGGCGACCGTTATTCGCGTTGGTAGTGGCATCTCCGCGTTCATACCTGCGAACAGGCCTGCAAAAACTGGGATAACTTTCCATAAAATAACGGCAACAACAATAATAGCAACAATAATAACCGCTATCGGGTAAACCATGGCTGATTTGATAGCTCGCTTCAGGGCAACACTCTTTTCAATATATTCCGCCAGCCTTCGCAGAATGATATCCAGGATACCGCCTGTTTCACCAGCGGCTACCATGTTGATATATAACTCGTTGAATATTTTCGGATGTTTGCCTAAAGCATCAGCAAGATTTGAACCTGATTCAATATCTTCACGGACGTTATAGAGGGCTGCCTGGAATATCTGGTTCTCCTGCATAACGCCAAGGATTTCAAGACACTGGTTAATCGGCATACCAGCATCGATCATAAAAGAAAACTGCCTGGTAAAGACTGCGATATCTTTATTGTCAACTTTACCTCCGCCGATCTTCGGCAGGCTGATTTCTTTTCCTTTTTCCTTAACTGAGGATACGATTATCGCCTGTTTTCTTAAGGCAGCGATAACTTCGTTTTTAGATCCGGCGACCATGATCCCATCTTTGACTTTTCCGCCTTTGGTCTTACCTTTCCATTGATAGCTAGGCATATAATCCTCCGTTAAAATACAAATTTATGCAGAATGCAGGTCATCTTCAATGATGCCAGCACCCCTGTTTATCATTTCCTGCAATTCATCCGGCATTGAACTTCTCTGGAGAGCGACCTGCAGAGTAATCTGTTTCCTGAAATAAAGGGTTGCAAGTGACTGGTTAAAAGTCTGCATCCCGTATTTTGCCTGTCCGGTCTGCATGGTCGAATATATCTGGTGAATTTTATCCTCACGTATGAGGTTTCTTATAGCCATATTAGGAATAAGTATCTCCATCGCAAGGCAACGGCCTTTACCGCTCGCTTTTGGGAGAAGTGACTGACAGAGAATTCCTTCCATAACGAAGGATAACTGCGCCCTGATCTGAGGCTGCTGGTGCGATGGGAAAACATCGACAATACGGTTGATAGTCTGAGCAGCGGAGTTTGTATGCAGGGTTCCAAAGGTCAAATGGCCTGTTTCTGCAATCGTCAGCGCCGCTTCGATTGTTTCAAGGTCTCTCATTTCACCAATGAGAACAACATCAGGATCCTGTCTTAGAACGGATTTCAGCGCGAATTTAAATGATTTTGTATCTGCATGAAGTTCTCTCTGGTTGACAAGACATTTCTTATGCTGATGAAGGTATTCAATGGGGTCTTCGATAGATATTATATGATCATGCCGTTCCTGGTTGATTTTATCCAGCATTGCTGCCAGGGTGGTGGATTTTCCGGAACCTGTTGGGCCGGTGACCAGGATTAAACCACGAGGTTTCTGGCAAAGTTTGCTGATTACTTTTGGAAGTCCCAGTGTAGCGAAATCAAGGATTTTCCAGGGAATCGCACGATAACAGGCTGCGACTGCTCCGCGTTGATTGAAAACGTTACATCTGAATCTTGCCAATCCTTTTATACCAAACGAGATATCCAGTTCCTTGTCTTCCTCAAACCTGTGTTTCTGGACATCAGTAAGAACAGAATACGCCAGTTGTTTCGTTTCGGTTGGGGTTAACGGTGGTAGATTGAGGGGCCTCAATTGCCCATCAACTCTTATTTGAGGTGGAGAATTAGTAGTTATATGCAGGTCGGATCCACCCATTTCGAACATCGTTTTCAGCAGCTGGTGCAGAGTGACCATAATTAAATCCCTTATTAATTATAATACAGTCTTTGTAATGACTTCTTCAATACTTGTTACGCCATTCATAATTTTAATCAAGCCACTTCGGCGGAGAGTAATCATTCCATCCTCAACAGCCTGCCTTCTTAATTCAACAGCGGTTGCGCCTGAAAGGATGAGCTCTCTACTGTTATCCGTGACATGCATAATCTCAAAGAGCCCGACTCTGCCTTTATAGCCTGTTTCATTACAACGCGGGCAACCGACTGGTTTATAAACAGTTATACCTTCTGTCTCTTCTCTTGTATATCCAATCCTTAAAAGCGTTTCAATCGGAACTTTTGTTTCTTCTTTACATTCACTGCATAGTTTTCGTGCAAGACGCTGAGCGCAGATCATAAGTACGGATGTTGCGACGAGGAACGGTTCTATACCCATATTCATGAGACGGTTAATTGTACTCGGTGCATCATTTGTATGAAGTGTACTTAGAACCAGATGGCCAGTAAGTGCTGCCTTGATAGCGATTTCAGCGGTCTCAAAATCTCTGATCTCACCGACCATGATAATGTCCGGATCCTGTCTGAGGAATGACCTTAAGGCTGCAGCGAAGTTCAAACCGATTTTATCGTGCATCTGAACCTGATTGATTCCATGGATTGCGAATTCAACAGGGTCTTCAGCGGTCATGATATTAACGTCAGGTTTATTGATCGTACCGAGAGCGGAATAAAGAGTGTTTGTTTTACCTGAACCCGTAGGACCGGTAACAAGGATCATTCCATAAGGTTTGGTGATTGATTCCTGAAGAATCTCCAGGGAACTGGATTCAAGGCCGAGTTTGGTAAGGTCGAGTTTCAGGTTTTCCTTATCGAGAAGCCTCATAACGACTTTTTCGCCGTAGAGGCATGGTAAGATCGAAACCCTCAAGTCGAGTTCCTTGATCTTACCCTGTTTGTCTTTCATTTTAATCTGGATACGGCCGTCCTGGGGTAACCTTCTTTCGGCGATATCCAGTTTGGACATAATTTTTACACGGGAAATAATAGCGTTTTTTAAGTCCATCTTAGGCCTTAGGACTTCATATAAAATACCATCAATTCTAAAACGGACTCTAAAATCTTTTTCATAGCATTCGATGTGAATATCGGATGCGCCTTTTGCTACAGAATCCGCCAGGATAACATTAACAAGGCTGATGACTGACTGATCACCAGATGCGGATTCCAGTTGACCAAGGTCAATTTCGTCGACTTCTTCTTTCAGCTCGAGGGAGTTTGCATCGATCTCGGTTTCGTTCTGTATTTGCCCCCATTGCTCCATCAGGCCGACTGTTGCTGCCGCTATACCGTAATATTTTTCAATTGCTTCAGCGATTGCCACTTCGGAAGCGACAACAGGTTGTACATTGTAACCCGTAGAAAACTTTATATCATCAAGAGAATATATATTTGTGGGGTCAGACATTGCTACTGTAATCGTAGCGCCTGCTCTGCTAACCGGTATAACCGAGTATTTCTGGCATATTTCGGCTGGCACCAGTTTTACAACTTCTGGGTCAATTTCAAACTGTGAGAGGTTTATTGCAGGCATTCCATATTGTCTGCTCAAAAGGTTGGTTACTTCATCCTCGGATACAAATCCTAGCTTGATGAGGCTGTAACCTAATCTTCCGCCTTCCCGTTTCTGGTGTTCAAGAGCCTGTTTGAGTTGATCCGGTGTGATCATATTAGCGGCAACAAGCATTTCACCTAGTTTTGAAGACATTTATTTCCCTTTCATATTACCTGGAGTTTAGTATTCGAACTGTCTGATATCACTTTATGATTATTCCTTATAAAACAAGTTTAAGCCCTTATAATGTGAATGTCAATACACAATCCTATGTAGAAACATGAATCTTTGTGCCTAACTTATTGAATACTAACAATAAACAGTGATTTGAGGCATAAGCTAAAGTACCTTAGCAACCTGAGTTTACGAACAGGACCTCTTCTTCCTTGTAAACTTAATTACTGCATTTTATAATACCATCCTATCATGGTAAAGAAAGAAAAATTATTCCTCCTCGATGGGTATGCTCTCGCATACCGGGCGTATTTCGCTTTCCTGAGGACTCCACTGACAAATGCCAGAGGCGAAAACACATCAGCGGTGTACGGATTTGCCCTGACTCTCCTCAAGATCCTTAATGAAGAAAACCCTGATTATATTGGGGTCGCTTTCGATTCTTCCGGGCCGACTTTCAGACATGAACTTTACACTGAGTATAAAGCTACACGGCAGAAGATGCCGGATGATCTCCGTTATCAGATTCCATGGTTGAAAGAACTATTGGAAGCTCTCGATATCCCGGTGTTCGAAATGCCCGGTTTTGAAGCGGATGACATCATTGGTACTTTATCTATGAAAGGAAAAGATGCGGGGCTGGATGTATTTCTTGCGACAGGTGACAAGGATTTCCTGCAACTGGTCGATGACTCAATTTATTTTTATAATATCAGGACGAAGGATAATGAACCAGGTGATAAGGTCCTGGATAAAGATGGCGTGAAGGCTAAAATGGGAGTAATTCCGGGGCAGGTAAGAGAACTTCTTGCTTTAATGGGAGATTCCTCGGATAACATACCAGGCTTGCCGGGAGTAGGGGAGAAAACGGCGCTGAAGCTCCTGGAAGAATTTGGATCACTTGAAAAGATTCTTGATAACGCAGAGAGCATCAAGGGTAAACTGGGCGAAAAAATATCACAGAATAAACACCTTGCAGAGATTTCGCTTGATCTTGCGACTATACGGACAGATCTGGATATCTCCTTTGATAAGAATGCTTTATTGCTTGGCAAACCTGACCAGAAAAAACTTAGCGAACTCCTATCATCATTGGAATTCCATTCTCTAATTGAAAAATTCAATGCTGATTCGAAAAGAGTTGAATTTGACCCAACAGATCAAGAGTATATTGCTGTATCTGATAATATTGCTTTAGATGATTTAATAAAAGATATGGAAAAACAGGATTTTATAGTTTTTGATACTGAAACCACATCACTTGACCCCCTGATTGCCGAGCTGGTTGGTGTGTCATTCTCATGGAAAGAAAAACAGGCATATTATATTTCAGTCGTTTCTGCAGAGGGTAAACATTTTGAGATAGAATATCTAATCGATAAACTCAAACCGATTTTTGCGAATCCGAAAATTAAAAAGGGTGGGCAGAATCTTAAATACGATATCTCTGTATTAAAGAAGTATGGGGTAGAGGTCAACGGCGTCAGCTTCGATACATTGATTGCCTCATATCTGCTTAATCCAGAGGGAAGGAAGCATAACCTGGATCTTCTTGCACTTGATTATCTTAATTATAAAAAAATTCCTACCAGCGATTTGATAGGTTCGGGTAAGGAATGCTCAAGCATGGATATAGTTCCTCTAGATAAAGTAAGTATATATGGTTGTGAAGATGCAGAGATAACTTTACGTTTAAAAAACCTTTTCCAGGATAACCTTCAGAGCCTCGAACTTACTGATCTTTTTAATAATATTGAGATGCCTCTGATCGAGATACTTGCGGATATGGAGATGACAGGTGTCGCTATCGATGTCGAATTTCTTAATAAAATGTCCGCTGAACTGGAGAAACAAATTTCTGTTCTCAGAGATTCCATTTATAAACAGGCAGATGATGAATTCAATATAGACTCACCTCAGCAGCTCGGAAAAATTCTCTTTGAAAAGATGGAAATCCACAAGGAACTTGGGATTAAAAGGGTGCGTAAAACAAGCCTTGGATATGCGACCGACGCAAGACTTCTTGATCAGATGAGCGGGCATCCGATAGTAGCCGAAATCCTTCAATACAGACACCTTCGGAAGCTCAAATCTACTTATATTGATGCATTGCCGCAACTGGTACATAAAGTCTCAGGCAGGATACATACTTCATATAATCAGACAATAACGGCGACCGGGAGATTATCAAGTTCCGATCCCAACCTGCAGAACATACCAATAAGAACAGAACTTGGAAGGGAGATAAGAAAGGCATTTATCCCTTCCAGTGAGGATAGAATAATACTCGATGCAGACTATTCACAGATTGAATTCCGGATAGCAGCAGATTTTTCAGGTGATAAAAACCTGATAGATTTCTTTAAATCTGGCGAGGATGTGCATGCGCAGATAGCCGCTATGATTTATGATCTGCCTATTAATGAAGTAACCAGGGAACAGAGGTCAAGGTCGAAGGAAATCAGTTTTGGGATACTCTATGGTATGAACCAATATGGGCTTGCAAGTAGATTGAAGATTTCCACAGATGAAGCTGAAGAGTTCCTGCGAAGGTATTACATTACACTCCCCGGAATCTCTGAATATATTCAGAGACAGTTGAGAGATGCCCGTTTACAAGGTACTGTAACGACTCTATACGGCAGGAGACGTCACGTGAGCAATATCGAAAGCGATAACGGAAGGCTTCGTTCTCTGGCTGAACACATCGCTGTGAATACCCCTATCCAGGGTACTGCCGCGGATATTATTAAAATTGCCATGATCAGGGTGTTTAACGCATTTAAAAAAGAGGGTTTCAGGAGCAAGATGATTATGCAGGTGCATGATGAGCTTGTTTTCGATGTTCTTCTGGAAGAATTGGATGAAGTGAGCAAGGTTGTAAAAGCCGAGATGGAGAAGGCAGCGGAGCTCAGTGTACCGCTTACGGTGGACATAGGGACTGGTAAAAACTGGCTGGAGGCGCATTAATTTATGCAATGTTATGTTGCAGATTTGCAATTTTCGCAGCTTGAATGTTGCGTTGGTGCAACAAACGAATCCAGAGGTTTTAGCTACATCCCAGCCGATTTCTCTAAGTGCTTGATATATATAAAGTTATCACCCAAAGTTTTCTTGGTTAAAATTGGTATGTTAGTTGCTTATACGAAACCGGGTATATTTTGGAGGTAGTGATTGTTCTGGCAGAAAACGATTAGGCGGGAAGTTACAAGTACAGGAATCGGGCTACATTCGGGGAAAAAAGTTAGACTTAAATTAAAACCAGCCCTTGCAGATACTGGGGTTGTTTTTAAAAGGATAGATAAGGACGGCGTTGAGATTAAAGTCAATGATCGTTCACTTTCTAATACTAACCGGGCGACTTCGATTGCGAAAAATGATATCTTTATAGATACTGTTGAACATCTTATGGCTGCACTGGTCGGTGCAGGTGTCGATAATGTCATTATCGAACTCGATTCATCAGAAGTCCCGGCGATGGACGGCTCCGCTTCGCCGTTCCTTTACCTTATACATGAAGCAGGGGTTAGGCGTCTCAATAAAAAGCGTAATTTTATGCGGATTTTAAAACCGATCGAGATTCGAGATAACGGAAAATTCATTGCGGTTTACCCGTCAGATACTTATCGTATCACCTATGGAATTGAATTTGATCATCCAGCTATAAAGAAGCAGGAAGCCTCATTTGAAATCAATAACAGGATTTTTACTGATGAAATCGCCCCGGCTAGGACATTCGGTTTCCTGAAAGAGGTTGAACTTCTTCGGAGAAATAATCTTGCTAGAGGCGGATCCCTGGAAAATGCGATTATTCTCGATGATCACAAGGTTATTAACAACCCGCTTCGTTATGATGACGAATTTGTCCGCCATAAAATTCTTGATGCTGTTGGCGACTTTGCCTTCCTGCCGTACAGGGTTTTAGGGCATATCGTCGCTTCAAAAGCCGGGCATGCGATGCATATGAAGCTCGTAGATGAATTGCTGACAAATCGGGAATACTGGGAATTGCTTAATGAAACCGCATACGAAAAACTAATGCAACATTCAACACAAGAAGAAGCTGCTTTGTCGCTTGCTTAGTTTCTTCGGATTCCGAATATTTTCCTTACTTTCCCCAGGTATATTGCCTTTGCCGGGCAAACTTCTGCGCAACAGTAGCATCGGATACAGGTTTTATAACTAAATTTGATCCTTTTCCCTTTTCCATATTGGACCAGCTTTACTGATTTCGGATTTGTCGGGCATATCTTTTCACAATCACCGCACTTTATACAATTTTTATGATATGGTCTGGGTTTATCGATCAATATATTCCTGAAGAATTTCGCTGCTCCACTTGTTGTGAGCTCTCTGACAGGTTTCCTGTCGATTATAAAATTATCGCGCCTGAGTTCATTCGGGTCATCACCGACTATTTCAATATTCGACTTGTTCATATTTCCCAAACCGAACCTCTCTCCAATCACATTGGTGGGGACATATTCAGGATTGAGATTGATAAGGTCACAGAAAATTGTATCCAGGGCAACCGGATCGGTGCTGAAGAGCAGCAGATTCATCCTTGTAGGTGTTCCGGACCTTGGTCCTTCCCGTTCCATCGCGATGATTCCGTCCATAATATATAAACGGGGCTTTATAAGCCGCGTAAGATCGACCAGCATCGAGGCGAAATCATTCCTTGCGGCAAGCCGGAGGTGATGTTGCCCTTTCTGCAGGCCGGGCAGGCAACCATACTGATTTTTTATTGCGCCTGTTATCTTCATCAGTCCATGCGGTTTCATTTTCGAGAGGCTGATGACCGCATCAGATTCGTGTACGCCTGCTGCTATCTGGAATCTTTTGAAGGCCTTCCCTTCATCAAATGGCACATCAACAGAGTTTGCGAAATCAGCCTGTTTTATTTTGAGTTTTTCGGCGACAGAAAACAGGCCAGCCTTTTTTGCCGCTCTCGATGTAAAACCTAATGCAGGAGAATCCCCCCAGGTGACCTTTAATCCGGCTTCGATGCACAGCTCTGCTATGGCCTGAAAAACTACAGGATGCGTAGTGATTGCTTTTTCCGGCTCAGCGGGGACAAGAAGGTTAGGTTTTAATAAAACTTTTTCGCCCTTTTGAAAAAGTGTTTTAAATCCCCCGAGGAGTTCAATACCTCTCTGTACAGCAGATTTGACGATTTTTTCATCAAGTGAATCACATTTTATTACTGCTACTTTGGATTTATTCATTATGTTAGTTTGATTATTTTGGTTCAAGAGGTAAACCTCTCTGTATGTAAATATTATTAAACCTTGCTGCTTCGAGAATTGCATTTAGTAACGATTCCGGCTTATTACTACTTACAGAAAGTGTAAGCCCGTCTTTAAGTCTGATGATCAGGTAGTCTTTTGTTCCTGGAATATTATATGATCGTTCTCTTATTCCGACTTTATAAGCGAAGCCTCCTGGATTTATCCGGTGATGGTTATCGGAGATATCCACCGATTCGATCCGGTCATATTTTATTATTCTCTCAGCCATAATTGAAAGGTTGAGGATCAGCTTGTCTCGTCTGACTTCCAGAACCATCTTCATTGTGAAGATTATATAATCGATAAGTAATATCAATCCGGTGAAAAATAATGCCAGTATTACCAGGAGTGTGTCATCAAGTGGGCGGGTTCCGAATTCCTGCCCCAGGAAAAGCTGCCTGTACACAGCATAGGCAAAAAAGCCGATTATAAAAATTGAGATTATCAACATGAGTGCCGATATTGCGGGTTTGTTGAATTTATGGCTTTCATATTCGAAAATATCCGGATTACCGATTTCCTGATTCATTTCAAATCTCCTGTTAATATTATTGTATTACTGTGAATTGTTAAATTAAAGTGGTTTATTAAATCTTTTGGCTTGGCTGGTAAAATTGGTATAATGACTATATAAAAAATTGAGGAGTTTTACATGAAATATATGGCCAGGCTATTATTCTTGGGATTTTTATTATGTTTGTTTTATGGTTCGATGATACTCGGGGATACTAAGTCAAAAAAACTAAATGTAAAAACCGATACTGATTACATAATGGAAGGCGATCAAGCGTATGCAAAACGTTCAGATGCAAAACAGGTAGTAAAAGCAGTAGATGCATATAGGGATGCCTGGAAAGCTAATAATAATTCATACGAGGCGATGTGGAAACTTGCGAAAGCGTATTGGTACTGGGGAAATATTACACCAGAGGATGATGATGAGAAACGTATGGACTTACATCAAAAAGGTAAGATTTGGGCTCAATCAGCCATGAAAGCCAATCCAAAAGGCGCGGAAGGATTTTTCTGGTATGGTGTTAACCTCGGCGCCTGGGGTGAAGCAAACGGTGTTACGAAATCTCTTTCAATCCGTGGTGATTTGGAAGAGTTTATGAAAAAGACAGTCGCTATTGATCCGGTCTTAGAGGGAGGAGGAGCCTATAGAGTTTTAGGTAGGCTAAAATTCCGGCTTCCCGGTCTTTTCGGTGGAGATAATGATGAATCCATTGCTTATCTGAAAAAAGCAATCGAAGTTGGACCGACAAATTCTATGAATTATATTTTCCTGGCTGAAACTCTAATGGATGAAGATGATTATAAAGGGGCAAAAGACGCCCTTGAAAAAGTAATCAATATGCAGCCTGATCCGAGATGGATACCGGAGACCGAACAGGATAAAAAAAGAGCAAAAGAACTATTAAAGGAAGTGATGGAGGAACTCGAGGACTAGTTCTTCCAGATGAAAGATATCCGCGCAGTTATATTCGATTTTGACGGTACGATCGCGGATGGTTCTACTGCGATTCATGAATGTTTTACAAGAGCTTTTACGGAGTCAGGTTTAAAGCCCCCTTCTTTTGAAGAGACTACTGCTCTTATCGGTCATACTCTCCATGACATGATCCAGAGTATGGCTGGGGATATTTCAGAGGAAACTAGGAATAAAGTGTTGGCATTATACCGTGCACATGCCCATGTTATATTGCCTGAGAAAACAGAGTTGAAAGCTGGAGTAAGAAATTTGCTGGAGTTCCTACGAGCAAATGATATCAAGATAGCAATCGCCACTACAAAGAAAACAGGTTCTACTGAGAAGACCCTTGAGAAAATGGGAATATTGAATCTGTTTTCTTATGTAGCAGGTGTCGACCAGGTAAATAATCCCAAGCCACATCCTGAACAATTGAATCTGGTTATGAGTAAATTGGATAGCGATTCCGAAAACACTCTAATGGTGGGGGATACTGAATTGGATATAATAGCGGCTAAAAAAGCGGGAACCAAATCAGTTGCAGTACTTGATGGATTTGGTAATAGGGAAATCCTTCTCGCTTCCGGCTCCGACTATGTAATAGATAAAGTCGGTGATTTAATCGATCTTTTTCGATCGGAATTCGATTTTTAATCCTCGTCGGATTTTTTCTTCGGCAGGCGCACCCGGCCTACGTCGATGTACTCGACATCTTCAATATCTTTCATATTATCAATAGCTTGCGGCCGTTCTTGATTCCACTTCATTTTAATACCGTTGGTTATTTCGTTCAGAGGTATTTTGGTTAGTTCTTCAATATCATCGAGATTGATAAAAAGATATGACGAGCCTTCAATTTTAAGTCCCTCGATGTCCATTCGAATCCATCCATTCCTGCTGTCTGCTCCGAAATGAGGCAGGAATTCCATACGTTCCTTATCGATATCGATACCTTTTTTCATAATTACCTCAACTATTATCTTTTATTATGAATATAACTCTAAAAAAATCAAGCAGATATGGTCTTATCTTGAATAGAACGTTTCCCAGAAGTTTTTATCATGAATAACACTAATTACAATATTTTTCATTCTATCCTTGATAAGTCTTATATAAATTAATAATCATTTGCCTCGATTGGTCATCTGAACATATGAAACCGATCTAATTTGAACTATTATGGCTTTTCCAGTTGATCGAAACGTTTCCAGAACCAGATTGCAGCAATTGTATAAACGACAGCTATGCTAAGGCCAAATTCCCCGGTAAAAAAATCGCTGTTTCCATTTTTTTGTGTAAATGCGTTAAATATTCCCTGTATTGCCATGTTGTGAGATGCGTGGAATACAGCTGCAGTCCATAAACTGCCAGATTTTACTCTTATCCAGAACATAATTACTGAAGCGCTGATTATCATTATGCCGAAAAAAACAGTCGATTTTAGTCTCGAACCACTATAATAATCCAGAAAAATGAGGCCGGGAAGGTGAAATGAAAACCACACAATTCCACTTATAATCGCAGCTTTTTTCATCGAGAAAATTTTAATAAGCTGAGGGATTAAAAAACCACGCCATCCAATTTCTTCTCCCAGGGCAAATATCATACGTAAGATTAAACCCCAGGTTAACATAACCGGAAGAGCAATGGCGAAAGGAGGATTCTTAATTCCTATTGTTCCGCATGTTGAGGTCCCAAATTGGTATTGCTCGACCATTTGAAATTTAGCCAGACCTGTTATCCAGATTATAGAGTAGGCAATCAAGGTGGCAAACAGAGGGAAAAAATAGCTGAGGGCTATATATTTGATTTTACCTAGCTTCCAACCAAGACCTCTTAGGTTCCGTTGAAATATAAGGCATGTGACAATAGCTGCTATCCCAGGTGACCACATTATTAATAGAGCCATCCCCATGTTACTGCTTGCTTCGCCGGTTTTTACTAAATAAATAGTAACTGCAATTAAAATTGAAAAGGTAATAATCAAAAAGACAGCAATTCTTGTTGTAGGTGAATTTTCCTTATTCATAATAGTGCTCCAATCATTAATGATCATAAAACTTCGATTAGTTTCAAGAATAAACGATTTTAGATTTATTAAGTTTCTTATCTAATAATTTTAGACCGACTATTCAAAATTTTGGTATGTTGGAATATGAGAAAATCTAAATAAATTTAAAGCTTCTTGTAAGTGGAAACCATTACAGGTGGTTTCTTATACGGTTCCTTAGAAAATCATTTTCAATTGATTTTCATTTCAATTATAATCATTCTGTATAAAAGTGAATCAGGAGGGTACTCTAATGAACCATAAACGTTTATTTATCCCAGGGCCGGTGGAAACGCGCCCAGAGAATTTGTTAGCATTAGCTACCCCACAGGTGGGACATAGATCTAAAGAATTCCAGGAACTATATGCAGATGTTAACAAGAAGCTTATGAAATTCTTACATACCGAGCAGTATGTCTTTTTATCAACTTCTTCTTCCAGTGGTGTAATGGAAGGCGGAATGAGAAACCTTGTCAATAAAAAGGTTTTAGCGACTACATGCGGTGCGTTCTCGGAACGCTGGTACAAAATGGGGCTTGAGAACGGCAAGGAAGCTGATCAGCTGGCAGTCGAGTGGGGGAAAGCTGTTAAACCGGAAATGATCGACGAGAAACTTAAAACCGGTGAATATGATTCCGTCGCCGTTGTTTTCAACGAGACTTCAACTGGTGTTATGAACCCGGTTAAAGAGATTGCCGAAGTCGTTAAGAAATACCCTGATGTACTTCTTATGGTTGATGCTGTCAGCGCTATGGCAGGTGTCGATATAGATTTTGACGGTTGGGGACTTGATCTCTGCCTCGCAGGTTTGCAGAAATGTTTTGGCCTACCGGCTGGCCTGGCTGTTTTCGCAGTCAGCGAAAAAGCTCTCAAGAGAGCCGAGCAGGTCGAAAACCGCGGTTTTTATTTTGATTTCCTTTCATTCAAGAAATATCATGATAAAAACATGACCGCCTCAACCCCCGCAATTCCTCATATTTTTGCACTTAATGCCCAAATGACAGATATCCTGGCTGAAGGCAGTGCAAGATTTGACAGGCACGCAAGGATGGCGAAACTGGTTCAAGATTGGGCGAATAAACATTTTGAAGTATTTGCTGAAGAAGGTTACGCATCCAATACCGTTACATGCATCAAGAACACCAGAAACATCAGTGTTGCGGACCTGAATGGCGAGCTAGCAAAACATCAGTGCACGATTTCTAACGGTTACGGCGACCTGAAAGAAAAAACCTTCAGGATTGCCCACATGGCGGACACACAGGAATGGGAAATCCGTGGCTTGTTGAGCTTAATAGATTCAATCCTCGGTCATTAATCCGGGACAGTTGGTTGGAGGTTTATAATGAAAGTAATGGTATGTGACCCCCTGGCCAATGACGCCATTGACATATTAAAAGGCGCCGGTCTTGAGGTTGAAATAATGCAGGGTCAGACCCCCGAAGGTCTGGCTGAGACCATCAAAGGTTTCCATGCGGTAATAGTCCGTAGCGCGACTAAGGTACGCAAGGTTGCCATCGATGCAGCTGATGTACTTAAAGTTATTGCACGTGGTGGGATAGGGCTAGATAACATCGATGTCGATTACGCCAAGGAAAAAGGTATTCAGGTTCTCAATACACCGGCAGCGTCGACCCGTTCAGTAGCCGAGTTGGCTATTGCTCATATGTTCGCGATGGCTAGATTTATCGCGCAGGCTGATATCAGTATGAAAGACGAACAGTGGGAAAAGAAAGCATTCAAGGGTATTGAACTCCAGGGCAAAACTCTCGGTTTGATTGGTTATGGAAGGATAGGGCAGGAGACAGGACGTATTGCCGATGCCCTTGGTATGACCGTAATCGGCTGGGATAAATACATCAAAGAAAGCCCGGCACCCTATATTAAGAAAGTAGATTTTGACGAACTTCTAAAGAAGTCCGATTTTATATCTCTGCATATTCCGTTTATCAAAGCGGATGGCCCGACTTTAGGTAAGGCTGAATTTGATAAGATGAAAGATGGCGTTTACCTTGTAAACTGTGCCCGCGGCGGAACAGTGGATGAGAAAGCCCTGCTCGATGCCCTCAATAGCGGTAAGGTTGCAAAAGCTGCTGTTGATGTGTTTGAAGCCGAGCCAACAGCAAATTGGGATCTCGTGAAGCATCCGAAGGTAAATTGCACTCCTCATGTGGGAGCATCTACGGTTGAAGGACAGCAGAGAGTCGGTATTGAAATAGCGGAAAAGGTAATCGAAGCGTTGAAAAGCTGAGGCACCTGTAAAATCACCAAAGGAGTTGAATTATGGCAAAAGTATTTCCGTTTCGCGCGTACAGATACAACAAGAAAAAAGTTAAACTGGAAAATGTAATCACTCAACCTTATGACAAGATCAACACTGATCTGCAGGGGGAGTATTATAAAAAGGATTCTCATAATGTAGTTCGTATGCTTCTGGGCAAAGAACTCAAAGGTGATAACGATCTGTGCAATAAATATACGAGAGCGCATTGTTATTTCTGGCACTGGGTTGAGAATGATGTAATGGTAAGGGATGGAAAACCTGCTTTTTACGCATATCACCAGGAATACAAAGTAGAAGGTAAAAAAGTTGTCCGTAAAGGTTTCATCGGCCTCGCTGAAGTTGAACCTTTCGGTGGTACGGTTAAGGCCCATGAGAAGACACTGGATGCTCCGAAAGCCGACAGGTTGAATCTCATGAAAGCCACGCATACAACACAGGGACAGATTTTTATGCTTTATTCCGACCCAAAACTGACCGTGAATAAAGTTCTTGAAGAGCAGATTGCAGGCAAAAAACCGGACATGCAGCTGAAAGATGATTATGATGAAACTCATAAACTCTGGATTGTGGATGATCCGGCAGCAATCAAAAAAATCCAGAAAGCTATGAATGACCAGAAACTCTTCATCGCAGATGGCCATCACAGGTATGAGACTGGAGTGAATTATTACAATTTCATGAAAGAAAATGGCGTAGAAAAAATCGGTAACGAGAATATTCAAAATCTCATGATGACTTTTGTCAATATCGATGAGCCCGGGCTTACAGTCCTGGCTACACACCGCCTGGTTCATTCATTGAAGGATTTCAATAAAGATTCATTTCTGAAGAAGATGGAGAAGTACTTCCGCATTGAAGAGATTTCATTCAAGGGCGGCGAGGATAAAGCGAGAAAAGAACTGTTTGAGAAAATGGATAACAAGGCTGAGACTGAACACGTCTTCGGCGTGTATTTCAAGGGTGATAAACAGTTCTACCTCCTGGAACTTGTTGATGACAACGTTATGCTGAAAGTTATCAAAGGCAAACAGTCCGATGTCTTCAAGAAGCTGGATGTCAGCATCCTGCATAACCTGATTCTTGAGAATCATCTCGGAATCGGTGATAAGCAGCTCAAGGAGCAGACGAATGTTAAATACGTCCGTTACCGTGATGATGCTATTGACAGGGTGAAAAAGGAAAACTTCCAGATTGCGTTCCTGTTGAATCCGACTTTGGTTAAAGAAGTTAAAGATGTTGCGGAGAACAATGAGAGAATGCCGCAGAAGTCTACCGATTTCTATCCAAAACTTCTTTCCGGGCTTACGATCAACCGTTACAACCTGGATAAAGACAGGGATTTATAGAATCCTGTTTTTATAGATTTCTTTCCTCGTGGGTTTTTCCCACGAGGATTTTTTATATTATCTTATGTATACTTCCTAAGATTAATACCTCTGGTTTTAGAAATTGATATATGCTATTCTACGTTCAACTTATTATTCCAAAGGAGTGATACTATTGAGGAAAAGTATAATTATTATGCTCGTTCTCTTATTATCTGTTTTCCTGCTGACCGGTTTTGCTGACGAAAAACCTGCTGAAGAAAAGAAAGCAGATGAGAAGAAGGCGGAAGTCAAGAAAGATGGAAATGCTGAGAAGATTAAATTCGAGATCTCATTCGGCATCGATCTTTCCGGGGGCAATACCGAAGCGCTGGGTGTAAATGCGGATGTTTATTTCAACTGGAAGACAGAAGAGAATACGAATGTAGTTCTTTCTTCCAAGATGAGATACCTGGAATCTAATGGTGAACAGATCGCAGATAAAATCGATTTACAATTACTGTTTGATTACATGCTTGGAAGTAAAGTTACGATGTTTGTTTATGGTAAACCTTCTCGTGACCTGAACCAGCAGATCGACTTGCGAGTAGAAACCGCCGGTGGTTTAAAGTATGACATTGTCGACAATTACCGCTCGGATCCGGCAATACTGAATACTGATCTTTCAATAAGTGCTGCCATGGTTTATGAAATAACCAACAGGGAAGAAGCAGAAGAAGCTGAAAAACTGATGCGGCTCTCGCTTCGCCCTAAATTCAAAAAAGAACTCGGAGAAAACCTTGAATTGGAACTCGAGTTTTTCTGGCAGCCGAGTATATCGGATTTTGATGATTACAGGATGCTGCTCAATACAAAACTGGCATTCAAGGTATCGAAATCAATTTCGTTTCTCCTGAGTTTTGAATCAGAGTATAACAGCATAGTACCCGCAGGAGTTGAAAAGCAGGATTACAGGCTGTTAAATCAGATTAAGATTAATTTCTGATTAAAATAGTATAAAATAAAAACCGGTTTGCTATATTCAAGCAAACCGGTTTTTTCTATCTATTAATTTTTACTAAGCAGTTGGAATGTTCTGGCTTTTAGAATGGCTGAATATCGAACGCATGATTCCAAGTCCAACTTTATTCCGCAAATCATCGAGGTAAGTATAAAATAGAGGTACTACAAACAGGGTACTGATTGTCGATGCAAGCAATCCTCCGGTGAAAGCTCTTCCAAGTGGTGTATATGAGATGCCCGCAGTTGAGCCGATACCAATTGTCATAGGAAGCAGGCCAAATACTGTTGTAAGCGCAGTCATAAGGATAGGCCTGAATCTCAATCTTCCTGCTTCGATAATAGCCTCCATTCTTTCCATACCTTCTTTTCTCAACCGGTTTATCAGGTCAATAAGTACAATTGCGTTATTCACGACAACACCGATGAGTATTATCAAGCCGATATAAGCCATTGGATCCATAGTGGTATTGGTTAAAAATAGTAGCCAGAAAGCGCCCCAGAAGGCGAATGGAATTGCCGCCAGGACAGAAAGCGGTAGGATGAAACTTTCAAAGAGGACACCCATAAGGAAGAAAACAAAGGTGATAACCAACGGGACAACCTGCGTCATTCCGGATTCTGTATCCTGCATCCTTCTGAACCGGTCACCGAAACTCCAGCTGTACCCCCGCTTTAAATCCATTTTACCCATCTCTTCCGAGATTGCTCCATACAGGTTGTTCATATCATCTCTGGTTGTGTTTACTTTAACCGACAGCATTGTCCGGCGGTTTTCCCTTATCAGTTCAGTCGGGCCTCTTTCAACAATCGGTTGCACAACAGCGCTTAACGGGATTCGTTGGCCGGAATCATTTACTACGCTCAGATTTTTAAGCTGCTCCAGGGTTTCACGGTCTTCCTTCTGAAGTTGCAGGTAAACCTCGATTTCCCTGTCCATCAGCTGGAACCTGGTGAGCATATTTCCACGAAGAGAGTATGCCACTGTACTGGCGATACGTCGCGCATTTATCCCCATGCTCTGCGCCTTGCGCCGGTCTATCCTGAGCTGGATTTCATCTACGCCTTCTTCTTCATAATCAGTTTCCGCGCTGAGAACACCATCGATACCTGATACGCGGCGTTTTATTTCGTCAACATATTGCTCAATCTGATCCAGGTCTTTACCGAATACGCTTACTGTAATTGATGTATCGTTACCGGAGTTGTCATTCCATCCCCACTGGACATCAACACCAGGGAAAGTCGGAATTTTCTTTTTCAGATCTTCAATGACCTCATCTCGGGTCATAGGTTCATTAAGGTCTACAAAGATACCTCTTATTTTATCCCAGAGTTTACCCATCAAGAATTTTTTTGGTGGGTCATTCAGGAACACACGCAGTTGCCCTCTATGTGAACCAAATCTCGAGTATTGAACTTTAACACCGTATTTATCATGGTTATCATCCACTATCTTTTCCAGCCTTGTAAAAATCCTGTCGGTATCCCTTAAAGTGAAATTTTCCGGTGCATTGATGATTATCCTGAAATCATTGATATTACCTTCCAGGTTATCAGTTTGTGATATTTTGGGGACGATTATCCCCAATGTTGAGAAGAGGAAAACTAGGAATACTACAAATGCTACGCGGTTATTGAGCACTACTCTTAAATGCTTAGTGTAGATTATATTAAGTTTCTCTATCGTCACATGATAAAGGGCGTTAAACCATTTTGCCAGACGTAGTTTTTCCGTTTTTTCCGGTTCATGGAAACGCGCTGTTCCAAGTGGAATAAAATAAAGTGCAATAAAGAGTGATGCAAGGATTGCGAACACAATCGGCAATCCGAGGCGGCTCATGAAGAATGAAAAGACCTGGTCACCGCTCATCAGGAAGATCGGCAGGAAAACAACAATTGTTGTAAGAGTGGACATTGTAATAGCGAGCCCAACTTCACCAGTCCCTTTGAGTGCTGATTCTCTGCGGTCCAACCCACTTTGCCTGAGCCTGAATATGTTCTCTGCTACAACAATTGAGTTGTCTACTACCATGCCAACACTGAGGATCAATCCCATCATTGTCAGCATATTCAAAGACCATCCCATGAAATAAATCACTATCAACATCATCAATAGTGACATGGGTAGAGCCAGGCTGATAATCAGTGTCATTTTAAGTTTACGAAGGAAGAAAAATAAAACCAGGAAAGCGAAAATTCCACCATATAGAGCAGTCATTTTAAATTCCTGGATTGTGTCTTTCATGACATCGCCCTGGGTGAAGATTAAGTAATATTCGAAACCCTGCATTTCCGGGTTATCTTCAAAGGCCTGGCGCATTGCCTCTTTTAATTTATCATTAAGTTCAATCGGGTTAGCCTGGTCTTCATGGAAAATCCCTATAGCAATACCAGGCATCAGGTTAACCCTGTTAATACGCCTCTCTTCTTCGAATTCAAACCGGACATCGGCGACATCTTTAACACGGACATTGGTCCCTTCAATAACGAGGTTTTCTATTTCTTCGAGGCTCTGAAATTTAGCAATCGAACTGACGATCAAACGTTTATTTCCCTCAATGAGATCACCACCGGAGAGTATAAAATTTGTCCCCTCCAGGGTCTGCCAGAGCTGGTACAGGTTCACATTATAAGACTGGATTCGGTCATCTCTCAGGTTTATATAAATTGATTTTTCCCTTGCTCCCCAGAGTTCAACTTTAGCAACTCCGTCTATTGTTTCAAATTTGCGCTGTACGTTTTTCTCAAGAAGCTCGAACGGATCATCAATGTCATATCCTTCTTTCATTCCAACAGCGATCATCATTACCGGTTCCTGGCTGGGTGACCATCTGTGGATGTACCTGAATTGCTGGTCTGAAGGTAATTCAGGACGAACCCTGTCGAGACGGTCTACTACTTCTCCGTATGCAAGCGCCATATCTGTGCCTGATTCAAATTCGATGAAGATACCCGAACCTCTTTGCATTGATCTCGCGCGCATTCTTTTTATGTTTCTTACCGTTCCCAGGATTTCCTCCACAGGTTTAGTAATTTGCTCTTCTACTTCTCTTGGACTCGCATTGCGGTAGGGATGGAAAACATAAAGATAAGGAAGGTTGAATCCATCCGGCATCATCTTTGCCGGAATCCTCGTATAAGCAATGTAGCCTATTGTTAAAATAGCCAATAGAATCATTACAGCACTTATTGGCCTTTTCAGTGCCAGGCTTGCCAGAAAGTGGCTTTCTTTCTTCATATTTGAAACCGTACCTTATTATTTGTTAGCTTTTCTTTTTTCAAGATAACCCTCAACGCTGATATATACTGTAGGTATTATAACAAGCGTCAGTAGTGTAGCTGACAGTAATCCCGCAATAATTGTCCACGCCATTGGAGTCCTGATTTCAGCGCCCTCACCGAGGCCCATTGCCATAGGCAACAAACCAAGTACTGTGGTAGCTGTTGTCATAAGGATTGGTCTTAGCCTTACAGAACCTGCTTCCACAACAGCATCTATAATCGGTATGCCGCGTTTTCTGAGCGTGTTAGTGTAATCCACAAGAACGATAGCGTTATTGACAACGATACCAATTAGTACAATTGCGCCTATACCGACTACAACACTCAATGGAATACCACCTATCCACAGGACTAAAACTACACCAATAAGAGCGAGAGGAATCGTCAGGATGATTATAAATGGCTGAATGATCGATTCAAAAAGCATCGCCATTACAGTGTAAACCAGGAATATCGCGAGAAGCATTGCCATCATGAGAGAGCGCATAGAGATTTCCATTTCCTTGTTCTGGCCGCTGATATCTACCGAGAAATCACTTGGAATTTGGATGTTCCTGACATGTTTCATAATTTGTTCCGCTGCAGTTCCCAGGTCCAGGCCACTTACATTGGCCGTAATAACTGCTGAACGTTGTTGTTCTATTCGCCTGATTTCCGCAGGCCCTTCTTCCAGGTTCAAATCAGCAACAGCGCTAAGAGGAATCGGTACCTGGCTGGAAGGGGCGATGTTGAGCTTCGCTAACTCATCAAGAGTGTTTCTGTCAGCCTCTTCAACCTTTACACGGATTTCAATTTTGCGGTCTTCCTTGTTGAATTTTGTCGGTACATATCCAAGAACCTTGTTCCGAACCGTCTGCGCAACAACCGATATATCAAGGCCGTGTTTAGCAAGTCTTTCGCGGTCATAGGTAATCTGAATCTCCGGGTTTCCGGGTTGAATATTAGAGCGGACGTCATACAATCCTTCAATTTTCTCCATCTCCGTAACAACAGCTTTTGAAAGATTTTTTAATTTATCAAGATTGAACCCGGATATCTCAACTTCGATTGGTGTTTTAAAACTGAATATCGCTGGCCTGGAGATATTTGTCTCGAGCTGAGGTATAGTTTTTGACCGGTCTCTTATCATCTCAACAAGAGCTTCCTCTTTTTCAGCGAGGTTACCGTGAGTGGCTAGGCGTACCGTAATTTTTGCGGTATGTTCACCTTCTTCCGAATCTGTGGATGCAGTTTTTTCGGCTCCTACTACTGTCGCACGAATATCTATGCCGTCGAGCCCATTGATAAATTCATCCATCGGTTTAATATGCTCATCGGTGGATTCAAGAGGTGTACCGACCGGCATTCTCATTTCAACATTAAATTCACCCTGATGGACTTCCGGAATGAGTTCGCTTCCCAATCCTGGTAGAATCACAAAAATAGTGAAGGCGAACAATACAACGACAGATGCCAGTACCGCTTTTTTATTTCTAATACTGGCGCGAAGGAAGCCCGGGTATGATCTTCTGATTGCTTCAAATCCTTTATCGAATCCAAACAGTAGAATCGCTAGAATTCCACGAATGAAATAGATAAACAGGTTTACGAAATTCTTTCCGAAAAGGATCAATGTAAGTAATAATAGTAAGGAGAATTTTAAAAACACCTGCATGAAGTAATTAAGCACCAAAGTCAGTGAAATAAATGAGTAAACTACTGGATATAGTGGAAGAGTTATTATCCAGAAAAGTTTTGTAAATCTATTATTATCAGGATCAAGTTTTTTCCCCAGTGTTTTCCCATAATTTCGAGCGCTAATCGCTGCTGTTTCCCAGGCTGTGAAGCTGAGTAAATCCTGCCAGACATGGCGGATAAATGGCGCTGAAAAAATATTTCCAATGAATACAGCAATGAAACTCTGTTTAAATTCATCATCATCGTTATGCAGCCAATGGTCAGGAAGAATTCCCTGAGAATTTGCTATGTCAGTCATAGTTTTCCAGAGAGAAAATTTATGACGCGTTACCCACATAACTATTTTGTAGATTATCAGTAAAATGAATACTGCAGGTAACAACATGAATTTAAATATCAAGTAAGCAAAACTTAAGAAAATTAGACATATTTTTAAAAATACTTCTACAAATGTCAGAATAATACCTATGACGCCTAAAACCGTATTTTTTAAGGCATTCACAAATGATATATTGTCATCGGTATTTTCTTCTCGCCATCCAGGAACTAATTCAAGTATAAAGTTATGTGTTTTGCTTATCAGTAATGGGCTTGTTAGTTTTCCTGTGCCGCTCATTTTCTTGAAATCTCTGGAAGCAAGCATCGGTATAAAGAACAATGCCGCAATCAAGGACATGATAAGAGAAAATACGACTGTCAGTGAAAGGTCTCCAAATAACTGGCCGGCAACCCCCTCGACAAATACGATCGGTAGAAATACAGAGATTGTTGTAAGAGTGGAAGCCGTAACTGCCCCTCCAACCTCTGATGCGCCACGTATAGCGCTTGCAACAACTTCATCTCCCTCCTCCCGGCATCGGTATATTGACTCAAGGACAACGATTGAATTATCTACAAGCATACCTATGCCTAAGGCAAGACCTCCCAGTGACATCATGTTAAGCGTTACACTGAATATATTCATCGGTGCAAACGTCGCGACTACAGAAATCGGGATGGATAGGGCAATAATAAAGGTGCTGTAACCGTTTCGCAGGAAGAAGAAAAGCACGGCTATCGCGAATATACCACCAAAAAGAGCGGTGCTTTTTACTTCATCTATTGACTGTTTGATAAAGGTTGATTGATCCGATAGAAGAGCGATATCTATATTCTCCGGTAGTTGTGCCTGTATATAATCCGGTTTGCCAGTATGCTGTTTGTTACCTCGGCCCTGATTCTGCCCGCTGTCGGCTTTTTCCTCTTTCTTCTCGGTTTTTGGTTTCTTGGCATCTTCTGCTTTCTTTTTCAGTTGTGCGTAATATTCTTTTAATTGGGCTTGCTGCAAAGGAGTACCGAATACTCGTTCTCTTACAGTCTGTGCAAGCTGCACAATGTTTGCATCCGCTTCCTTATATATTTCCAGTTCAACAGATTCTTTACCGTTTACATGAGTAATTACTTCACGTTCTTTATGGCCCATATAAACGCGGCCGATATCTTTTAATCGAATTTCCGCTCCGTTTCTGGTTGATACAATGAGGTTTGCTATTTCATCAAGATTAGTGAAGAGGTTCAATGTGCGAACCATATATTCAGTGTCGCCTTCTTCCAGGTTTCCGCCGGCGAGGTTTATATTTTCTGCAGCAAGGCGCTGGTTTATCTGGTTGATATCGAGGCCGATGTTAGTAAGTTCCTTTTCGTTGAGGTCAATGATTATTTCTTCTTCAAGACCGCCCTTGACCTTTACTGCCGCAACTCCAGGAATTGCTTCAAGGTCACGCTTTAGGTCTTCTTCTGAAATTTCCCTTATAAGATAGAGATCTGTGGATTTTACTTCCGAGCTTTTCGGATAAAGGCCGAATCTCATGATTGGATCAAGTGTGGGGTCGTACCTGAGAACAAGCGGTCTTTCTGCTCCATCCGGTTCGATGAACTGTTCCAGCAATTCACGGACATCCTGTGTAGCGGTGTTCATATCCGTATCCCAGGTAAATTCAAGAATAATATCTGAAAGGCCGGCCTTGCTGATTGAACTGATTTCGGTTTTATTCCGGACTACTGCCAGGATTTGCTCAAGAGGACGTGAAATAAGACTTTCCACTTCCTCAGGCGCGGATCCCTCGAATTCAGTACGGATTGTCAGGGTAGGGTAGGATATATCGGGCATCAAGTTCAATGACAGTTTATTGTAAGAGAACCAGCCGAATACAATAATAGCTAGCGCTATCATTATTACTGCGACCGGACGTTCGGTTACCAACCGGTATTGGCCTTTTATTTCATGAAGAGCGCTTTTGTTCTTCTCTTTTTGACTCATACTACTTCTCTATCTTTTAATAGTTGTATTTACAGCTTTGAAACGATTAATGAAATCGTACCTAGGATTTTTTACCGGGGATAATTTTAACCGGTGTTTTATCCTTCAATCCATACTGGCCGACGGTTATTATTTTATCGCCCGCCTTCAAGTTTTTATTCAGGGCTTCTATATTTTCAGAATCCTGGAAACCTGTATCCAGAGTGATCTGGTTAGCGATTCCATCGCGGACAACAAATATTATAGACTGAATACCATTATAAATAACCGCTTTTTTAGTGATGAGCAATGTATCTTTATGTGTATCAGTAATAATGTGGCATTTTACAAACATTCCAGGTCTGAGGTTTTTATCATAATCCTGAAGGCCGACTGTTACCTTGACTGTGCCGCTGTCGGGATCGATGACGGGGCTGATTCGTTTGATGTATCCATAGTATGTTCTTTCTTTAAGAGCATCGGAAGTTACTGTTGATTTCTGATTAAGCTTTATACCTGAGATATCTTTTTCAGGGATGTACACCTTGGTAATCAGGGTTTCCATATCGACTATTGAGAACAGTTTTGTGTTTACCGGTAAATAGTCTCCGTTTTTAATGTATCTAGAAGAGATAATCCCAGATATTGGAGCTTTGATATTAGTATAATTCAGCTGGACTTTTGCTTTTTCCCAGTCAATTTTTGATTGCTCGTAGTTGTATTTTACCTGTTCGTATTCTTTTTCGCTGAGAAGTTTATCGCTGTACATCTTTGCCGAGCGGTCATACTCTCTCTGTGCTTTTTCATACGAAGATTTTGCTGAGGCTTCGCTCAACTTATAGTCCAGGTCTTCAATATTCGCCAGCACAGTACCGGCTTTTACGTACATACCTTCTTCAACATTAAGCTTAAGTATAATTCCGCTTACTTTGTTGTATACGTCTACGCTCTCTTCAGCTTCTATTGTGCTGTTATATAACTGATAGGAAGAAATTTGTCCTTTAGTGATTGTGGTAATCTCTACCGGGATCTCATCCTTTTTTTCTTCTTCTTTTCCTGTTTCTTTGTTATCTGCTTTTTTTGCATCTTTATCGGCCTGAATTTTCTTCCCTTCCGTTTGTGAGCATCCAACGAAGAGGAGCGATATCAGAGCTAGTATCATAAATAAAGCCAATGTTCTTTTCATTGTTTAAGGTCTCCTTTACCTTCTATATTATATCACCCTTTATTAACGAAGTATTTCAAAAAATGTTTCAA
>JAFGBY010000013.1 GCA_016932915.1 Acidobacteriota bacterium
TAACCCAATTGCTTTCAAATGAAGACGTTCGAGGTTTTCTTGCAAACGGATTAATTTTAGTGAGCTGATATCTGCCGCAAAAACTTCATAACCATCAGCAATCAGATTAACTGTCTTCCCACCTGGGGCGGCTGCAGCATCAAGTATAGTTCCTTCTGCTACTTTTGAAGCAATAAAAGCGACCAATCTCGATCCCTGATCTTGGATGTATAACGCACCCTGTTTAAATGGAACCGAGTTGGTTATCCCCCCACCTTTGACAATCATCATATCATCAAAAAGAACCGACCTTTCAAATTCTATTCCATCTGCCTGTAAACCCTTTTCGACCTCTTCTCTTTGCATTCTATTAGTATTTATAAATACAGTCATATCGGGCTCGTTGTTCATTGATTCAGCAATTTTTTCCGCAAATTTGGGGCTGTATTGTTTTTCAATACGACTGTACAACCAGGCGGGAACAGAATACCTGACATCTGTGGAAAGAGATTCGGTCCATGTGATATCTTTATTATCTCGAATAAATGCGCGTAATACTGCGTTTACTAGCCCCGCGGCTTTATGCAAACCCGTTTTTTTCATTGCTTCCAATGTCTCATTCAGTGCAGCATAATCGGGAACTGAATCCATCCAGATCAATTGATAAAAACCTATTTCCAGAAATATCAACACATCACTTTCGATTTTATCAATTTTGCGTGAGGAGTATTTGCTAATGAATTTTGAGATTAAAATCCGATTTTTCAGTACACCCTTTACCAAAACACGGACAAAATTGATATCACGCGAATCGAGTTCCGTAAGGTTATTGAGCAATTCCTGGTGAAAATTGCCCTTATCTACTTTCTTCAATATTTGATATGAAATTTGACGGAGGTTTGTTTTAGGCATCGGTTTTACCTGTTCTCGGCGAGAAACGCCATAACCTTCTGTAAATCTTCCCATGCTTCTTTCTTTTTTGCAGGATTCCGTAGTAAGTAAGCTGGATGATAAACAGGCATTATTGGGACTCCATAATAATCCATGATCCGGCCGCGAATTTTTGTAATCCCTTCTTTCGAATCGAGTAATGCTCTCACGGCTACCGCTCCTAATAATACAATAATTTTAGGCTTTATAAAATTAATTTGCGCTTTCAAGTAGGGAACACACATCGCAACCTCATCGGGTAGCGGATCCCTGTTTCCAGGTGGACGGCACTTCACAATATTTGCTATATAAACTTGCTCACGCTTGAATCCCATCGCAATAATCATTTTATCCAAGAGCTGCCCTGCCCTGCCGACAAATGGCCTGCCCTGTAGATCTTCATGCATTCCCGGCCCCTCACCGATAAATAACAAATCAGCATTCGGATCCCCCTCGCCGAATACAACATTAGTTCTGCCTTCAGCCAAGCCGCATTTCCTGCATTTGATAGTGATTTCCCTTAATTCATCGAATGTATTATATTCTTCAGCTTCATCTGCAAGGCCGAAAAGGTTTTCCGTATTTGTCATATCAATAGTATCCTCTTGTCTGTATTCCATATTTTCTGGGGATTCGCTGAATTCGCCATTATCGACTGATGCATGCTCTGTAACAGGTCTAATTTGTTTAGTCCGCCTGGATTCATCGTTTTGATATATATAAGTTACTCCTGAATTTTTAAACAGTTCGATATATTCTAATAACTGTTTCCGTGGATTTATATTGTCTTTGTTATCAGACATATTAATTTATAAAAGAAGTCCTGCAAGTTTTTTGAGAATTACAATCGCTACATCTTTTTTTGACATCATCTCAAGGGATTCGCTCTCATTTTTTTTGCTTATCATAATCACCCTGTTTGTATCAGATCCGAATCCGGAGCCCGGCTCACTTACATCGTTAGCGATAATCATATCAAGTCCCTTCGATTCCAGCTTCTTCTTCGCATTTCCTTCGATGTTTTCGGTTTCGGCAGCAAAACCTACCTTAATAATGTTTTTATTATCTTTCAGTGAAAGCAATATATCCGGGTTTCTCTCAAGTTTTATCTCCCTGGGCATTTTATCTTTTTTAATCTTCCCTGTGGCAATTGAGGCGGGACGGAAATCAGCGACAGCCGCAGTCATAATTAGTGCATCCGCTCCAACAATAGATTTTTCCACAGCATCGTTCATCTCAAGCGCTGTTACAACCGGAATCATTTTAATATCATTCGGAGGAGATATCTCCACAGGGCCGCTTATCAGGGTGACATCCGCTCCCATTGCAACCGCTTGCTCAGCAATAGCATACCCCATTTTTCCGGTAGAAGGATTTGAGAGATACCTTACGGGAT
This sequence comes from Acidobacteriota bacterium, assembly GCA_016932915.1. Taxonomy (GTDB): domain Bacteria; phylum Acidobacteriota; class DATKUA01; order JAFGBY01; family JAFGBY01; genus JAFGBY01. Next base: position 2,306 of record JAFGBY010000013.1, read on the forward strand.
CGATCGCTTCTCTGGTGGGTCCAGCAGTAATGACAATCTTTTTCCCGAGAAGGATTTTTTCCGGTTTCAGGATATCGAACAGGGTATCGACGATTTTCTTAATTTCAGCCAGCCTCCCCGCGCCGACTTCACCGCAGGCAAGGTAACCCGAATCTGGATCGACAATATGGACACCCCTCTCACGAAGTATATCCAGATTCTTTTGTACTGCTTCTTTAGACCACATTTCCTTGTTCATAGCCGGGGCAATTACAACCGGTTTTTCTATCGCCATGAAAAATGTGGAAAGAAAATCATCCGCAATCCCATTAGCAAATTTTCCAATTGTGTTCGCGGTAACCGGGGCAACAAGGAGGGCATCTACAGATCTGGCAAGGGAGATATGAGTAATCTCTCGGCTTTCCGGTGGGCTCCATTGATCGGTAATCGCTCTCTGGTTCGTCAGGGCTTCGAAGGTCAGCGGAGTAATCAATTTCTGCGCGGAAGAAGTCATAATCGGAGTGATCTTCGTTACACCCCGCTTCTGGAGTTCCCTTACAATTGAAGCCGCTTTATAAGCGGCTATACATCCTGTAATTCCGAGGGCAATATGCATCTCGTTGCCCTTTTTAAATAAATTATTCTTCTAAATCGGGAATAAAATCATGACCGAGAATCGCTTCGCGAGCGATATCAACCTCTGATCTCTCCTCCCTGATTTTACGGAATTTAACCAATCCCTCTTCCGCTTCCTTCTGAGCGATAGTGGTATACTTGTGGTTTTTCGCTTCTTCGTATTCGATTTTCAGCGGAGCCCCGTTCTGAAGCTGCGCGGTTCTTTTCGCTGCAAGTACAATAAATCTGTATTTACTGTCAATATTATCCGGTAAGTTTTCCATCTCTTCTTTTAATCCTCTCTAAACGTTGCAATCACTTCCATTAGAAGGTCTTTATTATACTCCATTTTATTTTCTTCTGAAAGTATAATATTCTCAATTTTTTGAACTGTCTGGTTTATATCTTTATTCAGTAAAAGATACGTATAATGTTCTGCAAACGGAAGCTCTGAACGAGCGTTTTTTACTCTTTTTTCAAGATCTGCCTCGGTAAGGTCTCCTCTTCCCCGAAGCCTCTTGATCAATTCATCTTTACTCGGCGGGAGTATAAATACCATAATCGGTTTTATATCCCCATCTTTTATCTGTAAACCGCCCTGCACATCAATGTCCAGCAGGACATTCAATCCATCATGTAATTTATCTAAAACTTCCTTTTTACCTGTGCCGTAGTAATTACCGTGAACCCTCGCCCACTCGAGAAAATCCTCGTTTTTAATCTTCCGCTCAAAAGTTTCCACATTAATGAAGTGATAATCGACTCCATCTTTTTCGCCCTTCCGGATATCCCGTGTGGTATACGAGACGGAAAAAGTCATATTATCGTTTCTTGAAAGAAGTTCATGGATGACCGTAGATTTCCCGGCACCCGATGGGGCGCTGATTATCACCAGCCTTCCTTTATATGCCTCCTTCATCAATCTTACTCTATATTCTGCGCCTGCTCGCGGAGTTTCTCGATTATCAATTTTAATTCAACACCGGTTTTATTTATCTCCAGGCTTGCCGTCTTCGCATTCAGCGTATTCACTTCCCTGTTCATCTCCTGCAGAAGGAAATCAAGACGCTTCCCCAACGGTCCGGATTGCTTGAGGGCTTTTCCGAATGCCTCGATATGGCTCCTGAGCCGTGCCAGTTCTTCGCTTATATCCGAACGGTCACTCGCATATGCTGCTTCCTGGATAATCCTGTTTTCATCGACATTCACTTCTTCCAGGTAAGTCAAAATGCTCTCCCTGCATTTTTCATACAGGCATTTATTAACGTCCTTCGCTGCCGCTTCGATTTTCTTTAAGTACGATTTAAATTGGGCGAGCTCATCTTCGAATTCTTTTTGTAATTTCTCGCCTTCTCTTACACGGAGCAGCTCCAGCCTCTCAAGCGCTTCTCCCATTGCGGATATTGATGCACTTTTCAGCCAGTCTGGGATTTCTCCCGACCCGTTTTCATATTCAAAAATATCGGGAATCCTGAGAAGATGATCGAGTTTAACATCAGCCTTGAAATCGTACAAAGCATTCAAATCATCGACATCATGTATAAATTGCTCGATCAACTGCCTGTTCAGGTTGATCTTTCGTTTTTCATTATCGTACCTGCGGATTTTAATATAGCAGTCGATTCTTCCTCTTTTTAAACTGTTTTTAACAATTTGCCTCAGCTCGTGCTCGATCGGTTTCAGGTCCATCGGGAGATTGAATTGTATATCAAGATACCGGTTGTTAACGGATTTTATCTCTGTGTGAATACTGATGTTCTCGTTAAGAAAATCTGCTTTACCAAATCCCGTCATGCTTTTCATCGCGTCTCAGTGTCCTTTTAACTCTTAAAATAATTATCGGCTTCGTCTGAAATCGTATTAAGGCTATCCTGTAATTTGATAGAATATAGGTCAATCCCTTTTTTATCAAGCTTTCTTGGGACAATTATCGGCTCCCCGTAAATAAATACCCCCCGGCTGAATAGCTTCGGAAGCTGCATTTTATCCCAGCTCCTGAATACGATTTTCCTGCTGAACCCACAGCTCACCGGGAGAATCGGTAAACCGGTCAGCCTGGCCGCCTGGATTACTCCCGGTTTAACAATACAAGCCGGGCCGCGCGGGCCGTCCGGCGTAAAACCGAGGTCACCACCCTGCCTGGCGGTTTTAATAATCCCCTTCAATCCCTCCACAGCTCCACGGCTGGACGAACCCTGAACTGTTTTTATCCTGAAATGTTTTATTGTATTTGTAATCATCAGGCCGTCACGGGATTGGCTCACCAACACGTGTACGTTTTTTCCTTTATAACCATATGGCATCATAACCAGCCTGTTATGCCAGAATGTAAAGATAAAAGGCTGTTTCTCATCAAGCAGTTTGAGCATTCGATCTATGTTGACATATTTCATCCGCATCGTCAGCCGGATAAACTTGATCAACACAGCGATGAAAAGCGGTAAAATCTTCAGTTGGAAGAAATGGCTCTTCTGTTTATTACCCATCGCCGTCCTGTTTATCATAGTGGAACTGCAGGTCATAGAGGCGTTTATATTCGCCTTTTTTCTTTACGAGCTCTTCATGGCGCCCGGTCTCGATAAGGTGCCCTTTGCTCATAACAATAATATTATCCGCGTTACGTACAGTCGAAAGGCGGTGGGCGATTACAAGGGTTGTCCTGTTCTTCATCAGGGCGTTGATTGCCTTCTGAACCAGGATTTCCGATTCCGAGTCGAGTGCCGAAGTCGCCTCGTCGAGGATCAATATAGGCGGGTTCTTGAAGATCGCGCGCGCGATTGCGAGCCGCTGCTTCTGCCCACCGGAAAGGGTAATCCCCTTCTCGCCGATATTGGTATCATAGCCGTTCGGAAGCTCTTCGATAAACTTATCCGCATTCGCCGCTTTTGCCGCAGCTTTGATTTTATCCATGTCGATATCGTTCGTGCCATAAGCGATGTTATTTGCAACAGAATCATTAAAAAGAATTACGTCCTGAGTGACCATCCCAATATTATAACGAAGTGAATCGAGCGTATAATCGCGAATATCGACTCCGTCAATACTGATGGAACCGCGTGAGAGGTCGTAAAAACGGGGCAGAAGGTTGATAAGAGTGCTTTTACCCGCGCCGGATGAACCGACTATCGCCAGCACTTCGCCTTTTTTGACCTCGAAGTTTATCGACTCGACTACTTTATCGTCCCGGTAGCCGAACGCCACATCGTTATATACAATCTTGTCTGTAAAATCCTCCATCGGGCGCGCATTCTCACTCTCGCGGATTTCCGTTTTCATATCGAGAATATAAAACACCCTTGTAGCTGCGGACATCGCTTCCTGGATTACGTTGTTGACGCGGCTGAGTTTCTTGATCGGGGTATACATTGCGTAAATCGTGAATATAAATGTGAGGAAGAAACCGGCGGTCATCTTACCCTTCTGGATCTGCATGCCGCCGAAATAAATCATAACGGATATCATGACCGCGCCGATGAACTCCATCAGCGCCGGCGTGAACATAACAACCTTTACCGCGCGCAGGTTGGTATCTAACAGGGTCTTCGCTGCTTTCGAGAAACGCTCGATCTCGAACTTTTCCATGACGAATGCCTTCACGATGCGGATGCCGGTTATCGTCTCATGCAGGATGGTCGTCATATCAGCAGTTTGTTCCTGGCTCACGGTGCTGACCCGGCGCAACAACTTGCCGAGCTTCGCAATCAGTACGATTACTATCCATGCGCTGCAGAAGGTGATAAGCGTCAGTTTCCAGTCGAGATAAAGAACATAAATAATAAGCGCGACAAGCGTAAAACCCTCTCGCAGGATATCAGCGAGTTTTTCTGACACCGCTGATTTAATCCTCTCGATATCGTTCATCACCCTGGAAATCAACGTTCCGGTCGAATAAGTCGTGAAGAAGCTCAGCGGCCGGGAGGTTATCTTCTGGTAGAGTTCTATCCTCAAGTTCATGACTACCATCATCCCGACCTTGCTCATAAGGTAGCCGCCGAGGAAAGAGAAAATCCCCTGCAGCAAAAACAGTATTATAATTATCACCGGCAGCTGCACCAGCGTGATATTTTTTCCCTCTAGTTGGAATAACTTGTCGAACCCGAGTCGGTTCGCGATTGTAAGAGCGTTGTGCTTGAACTTGACTCCCTCGGTCTGTTTCGCGGGGTCCGCTTCAGCGGCGGCTGTTTCCTCGCCCTGTTTCAATCCCGATCTGTCGACCTGTACGGCCTTGGAGTCTTTTTCCACACGGACGAGTACCTCATCGAAAAGAGGCATGATTACGGAAGTAAAACCGACCATCGTCACCGCGACGATGATCATACTGAACATCGATATAACCAGTATATGGCTGTACTGACGGCTGTACTTGATAAGCCTCAAGAAATCTTTCATCTACAACATCTCCACGACTGCATTCGCGGCCTTTTTCGCCGCCCCTCCGCTGCCCAGTTTGCCCCTGATCAGCCCCAGATACTCTATTATATCTTTACGTTTTTTGGAATCGTTAATTATGGAAATTACTGAATTATATACATTTTCCGGCGTAAAATCATCCTGTATCAGCTCCGGGATGGTCGAATCCCCGCCGATTATGTTCGCCAGCGCTACATTATTATCTCCGTAGAAAAGTTTGACCAGCATATACGCGAACGCGGATGTTTTGTAGACGGTTATAAACGGCGTGCCGACCAGCGCGATCTCCACAGTGCTCGTCCCCGATTTCGTGATGACAGCTGTTGATGCCGCCGCTGCGTTCCATGGGTCGCCCGGCGCGAGGTAGATATCTATATTATCCCCGAAATCTTCAATGAGCGACTTCACCTTGTCGATATCCACAGATGTCGAAGGAGCGAAGACGAAAGAAAACTTCCCCGCCTTGCGGAAAAGCGGAATGCTCCGCAACATAATCGGCATGATGTCTTCTATTTCGTGGAAGCGGCTGCCGGGTAAAAACGTGATTATCTCAGTTCCGGCGGGGATGCCGTGTTCCTTGCGAAAAACCTCCGGGGCCTTATCCACATTCACCCGCTCTACTGCTGGATTGCCGACGTAGACCGCCGGGACTCCCGCCTTCTCGTATATCTCACGTTCGAACGGCAGGAGGACCATCATCTTATCAACGAGCCGTTTTATCTTCTTTATTCTGCCTTTTCGCCA
>JAFGBY010000002.1 GCA_016932915.1 Acidobacteriota bacterium
GAAAAAAATGCGCTTGAGTATTACGCACAGCTCAATAAAAAACAGAAACCGGTAAGCTGTGCCTCATGCGCAGGGTACTGCAACCTTTCCTGCCCTTATGGACTGGATGTTAAAGACAATTTGATAGAAGGGCATAAAATGCTTAGCGCATAAATTAAATATTCTAAATTCCTTATTGGTAGATTTACAGGTAGTAGTATTTCTTTCTACTACCTGTTTTTTTCGATTAAAGACGACAATGATAAAAAAACACTATGTAATGCAGATGACATAATTGAATCATTTTTTCTGTTATTATTTGATAAATCATCAAGGAAGGTGGAGAAATGAAAAATACAGCATTAGTAATTTGCCTTATTTTATGCTCAACATCATTTTTATTTGCCCAGACTGCCAAAGTAGCAAAAGCGGATCCCGGCGTAATGAAAATCAAACCGGATATAACAATTACCGCACTGGAAGTTCTACCGGTCAGGGCAAGCACATCGGGAATGAGAGCTTTACCGAAAATCTCCTGCAAATGGAAGAGGACCGGTTCAGCGCCTGCAGCAAAATGGGCTATCAAGATTTTTACCGGTGGAAAGATGGTTGGGGGCGCCTGGATCGAACCGACCGCTGGGACAACCGGTGAACTGGAAGTGCCATACAATTTCACAATCGGAGAACACCAGATACTCTGCGAAGTTGATGCCGAAAACAACGTGGTTGAAACAAAGGAGAACAACAATAAGTGGTTAATTATACATACAGTCAAACCTCCCACGAAACCCGATATCATTGTAAAAAAAGTCTACCTTGAACCATTGCTCGGCAGCAGTATCAGGGCGGGTAAAACTGTAAACCTTAAATGTGATTGGGAGAGAACAGGCCCTGCTCCGACACACAGCTTTATTGTTAAGAAATTTATAGATAGTACGTTTATTGGGGGAGACACCTATACACCAGACAAAAAAATTGGTACATCCACCAGTACCTGGACAGCAGAATTCGGCAATAAAGAACTTTATTGTTATGTAGACGCGGAAGATGATGTAGTGGAAGAAAGCGAAAAGAATAATAAAATGATTTCTTACTTTATGGTCCCACCTGCGTTAATAGCTGTTCCGCAAGGGGTGACACCAAATTAGAATTTTAAAAAAGTATATAAATATGGCCTTCCCTGGTTAATACAGAGGAAGGCCAATTTTTATTTTGTAGGTTTTACGTCTTTATAAATAAGGGTTTTAAGAATCACGCCGATCTGTGGCGTTCTCTCAGCATCCTTGCCGTTGATAGTAATCGTAACTTTATTACCACTTTTTTTGGTAATAAAGACCATCTGTTTCCCCTCGGAATCATAAGTCGTTTTCCAATACGAAATATTATTTATAAGAGTCCTCTTTGGTGTTGTACCGTATTTAGCATCAGCGATTTTTTTAATAGCTTCTTTTGGAGTACCCTCCCAGTTGCTGTTTCCCTCAAATTGAAGATACATCTGAGGAGCATCAGGGCTTTTATCATCAATCGGATAAAACCTCATTTTCTTTTTCGTTTTAGATTCATCGAAAATTATCCAACCCTGTGGAATTTCGACCTTAATAAAGGAATTCTCGTAAATATCAGCTTCAATTTTTACTTTTTCACTCGTTTCACCGAATGTTTCACTTGTAACTTCCTGGGAGCCATCGGCGAATTCCTCCTCTTCTACATTTTCACCGGTGACCTCATCTGAAGCTTCATCATTAACCTTGTCCTTTCGAACAATTAAACTTTCCCAATCGAAATCCTCTTCCTCTTCGGGAGCAACCTGTTCCGCTTCTTCTTCAACTACCGGTTCGGTTATAATTTCTTCATCCTGTTTATGCCGTTTCCCAAGAAACATAAAGAGAGCCACACACACCGCTAAAATCAGGAACATTAATAAAACTCGTTTCATAGCATAACTCCTGCTTAAAATTTTTTTGTCTTGGATATATCTTACTATTACCCTGTTTTTTTTCAATCGAGATTTTTTCGGTCTCACTCGCCAATTCTTTTAATCAGTATATATTTATAATATTATTAGATTAGGGGAAAAAATATGGAAATTGAAAATATAATCACTGAGAGGCTTTTGCTAAGAGAATTACAGATGGATGATGTGAATTCCATTCAAGAGATCGGAAACGCATACGAAATAGCTGATACGACTATCAATATTCCATATCCATATACATTGGAAGCAGCGGAAGAATGGATAAAAAAAGTCTTAAATCCTAATAAAAGCACAAAAGACTATATATTCGCAATAACCAGGCGTCCTGAATCTGCCATAATCGGGGTTATAGGAATAATGCCGGATTATCAACATCTCAGAGCAGAAATCGGATATTGGCTTGGTTTAAAATATTGGAATAAAGGCTATTGCACTGAAGCTGCAGAAGCTGCACTTGATTTTTGCTTCACTAAATTACAGATGAGAAGAGCTTTCGCTCAATGTTTCGCCCGCAACCCGGCATCATCAAGGGTAATTGAAAAAATCGGGATGAAATATGAAGGAAGGTTGCGTAATCATATCCTCAAATGGGATAAACCGGAGGATATGCTAATTTATGGAATTCTTAGAGCTGAATGGTTGGAGGAGAAAGGAATCGAAAAAGGGAAAGTGTAATTGAGTTTAATTGTTACTGAATATGAATGGTACTATCGCGCAAGGAAATTCGAGTTCAAGAAGGAATGGCCCACGGAATGGCTTGAACACCTGAAATCACTGAGGCATGAAATCCGGGATCCTTCACAATGGGATTATTTCATCGCGAATGAACCATATAAAGAGGCTTTTATAGATTTTATTGCAGATATCCAGGATGTTGGTTTAAAAAAACTGGACCTGGAAGATCCCCGGGAGATGCTGAACTTCATGCTGGCATTCGTCCAACATCTGGAATACGTACCCGACCCTCTGGAATACCCGAAATACCCAACCGAAATGGTAATCGATGCAGGGGGGGATTGTGAAGACTCGGCAATATTGATGGGGGCAATCGCAACAATTCTTGGTTGGGGATGTGGGCTGATTATCTGGACGGATCATGCTGACCTTGGTATCGCCGCCAAGCCGGGCGAATTCGAAGGAACTTACTTCGAAAAAAGAAAAATCCGTTACTATTATGCCCATTGCAACGGGCGGGGCATGAGCATCGGTGAATATAATGGTAAATACGGCAACAATCCCCAGATTTTCCACCTGAATCATTATTATCCCTAGAAATGTCACCAGTAAGGAAATATCTATCACCTACATTATGAGGTATTAGAACATCCAAAAAAACTCTGATATAATCCCCACGAATAAGAAAGTTGAAAAAGGTAAATACATAATGGATAGAAGAGAATTTATCAGCAGCCTGTCACTTCTTTTAGGAGGTGCGGCAGGTTTGAGCGCACTTTCCGGTATCGGTTGTTCTAAAAAACCGGAAGATATGAATGTTATACTGGTATCTCTGGATACACTCAGGGCTGATCATTGCAGCTTCCTGGGATACAAACGAAAAACCACCCCTTTCCTCGAAGAATACGCATCTGATGCTGTTGTATTCGAAAATATGCACACACCTGCGCCGTGGACTGATCAATCACATGCTTCAGTTTTCTCGGGGCTTTACCCCAGGGTTCATTCAATATCATTTAAAGCAAATAATAAGCTCAGTTTCTCGTTAGCATCGATCCTGAAAAACAAAGGATATAAAACTGCCGGTTTTGTCGAAACAATCTCTCTTGATGACCGTATCGGCCTCGCGACCGGATTCGATACCTGGATGAACGTCGAACATCCAAAGGAATACGAACCAAACCGCGCGCCGGATAATAATAAGCGTGTTTTTGAGTGGCTGAAGCAAAATCATCAGAGCAAATTTCTACTCTTCGTCCATTATTTTGATATTCACCATCCTTATAATCCTCCTGGAAAATACAGGCATTTTTACAGGGAAACCGAATATGCGCCTGACATTCAGGTATACGGCGGGAGCCCGTGGAAATCCGGCCATCCATCTGAAGAAATTATGAAACAGGTTATCGATCTTTATGATGGTGAAATAAACTGGACCGATTATCATCTGCAGAACCTGCTTAGCAAACTGGATGATTACAAACTGCTCGATAAATCGATTGTAGTCATTTTCTCTGATCATGGTGAGGGATTCTACGAACATAAGCTCCTCAGCCATGGGAATTCACTCTACCAGGAACTCTTAAGGATTCCGGTTGTGATGAAATTCCCTGACGGTTTCGGCGAAGGCGCTCGGATAAAGAGTATTACTCGTAACATTGATATTACTCCAACAGTACTTGATTACATGGGCATCCGTTACAAAGAACCTATGCAGGGGGTAAGCCTGACAAAGATGATAAATAATGATGAAAAACATGACCTGATATTCTTTGCCGATGGAACCCGGTATGCGATGTCAATCAGGGTCGGCGACTGGAAGCTGATCTACAATCATCAAAGAGACGAGAAGACAATTAAAGATCTTGGCCTCAACGAGCCGAAACCGGAATTCGAACTATATAATATTGCCAACGACCCGCTGGAACAAAAAGACCTTGCCCCGGACAACGAGAAGAAGGTACAGGAATACTTCGAGCTTATAAAGAAATCGTTCGACCTGAATAAAAACTGGAAACGGGGATTTATCATGGGACAGAAAAAAGCGCTGGATAAAGACCTCGAAGAAGGCCTGCGCCAGCTCGGCTACCTCGGATAAAGGCAGCCGAACGGCGCTATTATAAAAATACCCTACTGGCAGTGAAAGCTTTTCGGGTATTGAACTATAGCTTGCACCAGTTTGGCAGGAAAATTTCGCATAAAAGGTACATCCCGGATAACTTTCTCGACCTGTCCGCGGTAGACTTCCTCTGTCGCAGGTTGGAATTTATCAGCAATATCGCCTTCAAAGCTCGAATTAATATCAAAATACTGCATAGGTGCACTGCACTCATAATTCAGGGCATCAATCGATATCTTCTTCATGTTCCAGTCCCTTCGTGAGTGAAAATGTATCGCGCGGGCTTTCAAGTCATACACCGCGCTGTATTGCCACTTTTTCTGCTGGACGGATGAAAGAATATCCCATGCATATGCAAACGCAGGAATGCTCTTTAAATCTTTAAACCTGTCTATATTGATTGCGGTCCTCGCAAACCTGTCGAGACGATCCATCGATATCGGTAAAAATTCTTTTCCACTGTAGTGTTGGAAATTCTTAAGATATTTAACAGAATCTTCATAAATTTCATTAGTCAGTACAGGCACATTCATTTCATCACCGGTGATGCAAAACACCTCACCGTCCTTGAAATAAATAACGCCGGTCTCACCGCTGCTGTCTGCGAGGAAATAATGTATAGGCGCCTTTATAGATGCAATAGTGTAATTCTTTGCCGCTGCCGCAGCATTCTCAACTGAAGCGCATGTATCGAGGAGGAGCTGGATAAACTGAAGTTCGTTAACCGCTGTTTTTTCACCCGGTTCTGGATATGCAGTACTTTTCATCCATAGCGCATCCACAACAAGCCCGGCTTCGTTCATCCCTCCTATCGGCATATCACTGCCGAGAAGATTAAAAGAAAGGCTTCCAAATTTCGAAACCCATTCTGCGGGTTTCATGCGTGCAAAAAGAAGAGCTCTTTTACTGACTCCTCTCTTATTGACTATCAGCAGTATTTCGCCGGAATCAAAAGCCTCACTCTTCCCTACCAATACCGAATCATCAGTTTTTAGCATAAATGACGTGCAGCCAATAGCTGTATCGACTGCAAATAATACGAACAAACAAGACAATAAAACAGAAGAAATGTAATAAAAGAATCTCATATACCAGCCTCCTCTCTCACTATTAAAGACGGGATTTAATATAAAAATGATTCATGTTAGGAAAAATAATTATTAAATATAAATTATTCATAAAGACAGACCTGACACCGAACAAAAATGAATATAGAGCGTATAAAATGACAACCACAGGAGAATTAACAATGGTTAAGAGTAACTTTATTCTTATTTTATTTGCTTTATTTCTTTTATTTTTCTTACCTTTATCAGTTCTTCCGGACGAAAATATTGATGAGGTCTTCAAGATTGATAAGAGTGAATTCCCGGGAAAATGGGAAATCCTTGAAAACCTGTCAGATGCCAATGGCGGCTCACTGAAAATAATGGGGCAACACTGGCTGATGTATTTCCTACACTGGCAGCCGCTGACCCCTGAACTGGAAAAATCACTCTCTCCGGAATATGTTCGCAAGAGACTGCTTAATTTCTGGGGGCCGAATATGCCGTTCGAACTGACAGGCAATGAGGGCGAGATAACTATTAATGGCCACAAAGCTTACTGGGTAGAAGGAACAATATACAAGAAAACGGTAAAAACCCGGTTTATCATCTGGAATTGCCCCGAGAGCGGAAGGCAGTTCATCGCTGATACAAACGTCAACAAACGGCTTGAGACACCGGATGAATTCCTTTTGCTTCAAACGGATATGACAAAAACAATCGGGTGTCATGGCGAGGTAAGCGCTCATCTTAATAAGACATTGGACAGTGAGTATAAATCCGATAGCCTGAAAATCTCCTTTTTAAAACCTTCTATCTGGTCTACCGGAATATATGAAGACAAGAAATGGTACCCGGATGGAGTAAATTCACAGAAGGGAAGCCTCTGGACTCTTCCAACCGGTTCAGAAAAACTGGTTATTAAAAAGTGGAAAAACGATAAACTCCCAATCACAACAGAAACTCTCAAACAGTTCATCAGTGAGTTAGAAAAAGAAAAAATAAATTACAGGAAAGTCATGGAAATCCGTCTGGAAAACTTCCGTGTCGAAAAGGTAGTTCCACCGGATGAAAACACTTTTACTGCTACCGGAAAATTCAGTATGGTCAGCACTTATCAAGGCGAAGCCGGTTCGGAAGATTTCTTCTTTACAGCCTACCTCTGGTATGATGACGAAAAGACCGTTTTCCTGATGACCGGTATGGTTGACCGTAAAGATTTCTGGGAAAAACCTGTGGACCTGACCCCCACCGCAGCACAGATAGAAGAATTCAACAATGCAGTCCTGAAACTTTTAATGATATAAGGTTAAGAGAAAATAGTTATAAGTGGGTTCAAGGATTATCCTTGAACCCGCAAATGGAGATGCCGGATTAAATCCGGCATGACAAGTCATCCGTTTCTTTTTTTCCCAATGAGTTTAGCTCTTTAAGACGTAATATTGAATTTCCATGCTAAGTAAATTACACTAAATAAATATGGAGAAAACTTATGCCATTGATAACTATAGAGCTCGCTTCGAAGTCGCTCGACAAGAACCAGAAGGAACGGCTATACAGAGAGATGACCGACCTGATGCATGACATCACAGGGATCAGGAAAGATGCATTCCTTATTTACCTGCACGAAAATTCCACGGACAATGTAGGCAGCGGCGGAATCATGCTTAGCGAAAAATTGAAGAATCAATAGTACAGAAAAACTACCCGTAAACAGTTGATTCAATACCAGCACTTTTAAAAAGAATTTGAATTTTTGTCAGCTCTTCCGGGATCAGTTTGAAAATATTTTTTGATGGTGTATCCCGGTCCAGCGAATAGAGCTGTACTCTGGTAGGATTGATCCTCTTTATCATCTGAATATAATCGGTTAGATTTTCATCAGTAAAGTTACCCCCCTCACCTTTTGTAAAAAGGGATTGGATTACAACATCCTCCAACTCAGCCAAACCTGCAACTACCGAATTAAAATCCACATCCGCCCTTGGCCCGTTGTATGCTTCGAACATGCGCCGGTTCCCGGCATCAAGTTTCATCACTCTGCCGTCAAGCCTTGAAAGGTGCCCTCTTATCTCTGAATTGCCGACCGTCGTTGAGTTTGAAAGAATCGTAGTTTTAGATGATGGAGCATACCGGTCACGGATATCATTGACAAGGTCAACAATCTCACCAAATGCAGGATGAAGTGTCGCTTCACCGTGGCCGGAAAAGGTTATATAGTCCAGTTCAACATCCATATCACCAAGAAAACCTTTTAATTCAATTTCAATATCGCTAAGAGAAGGATAATCCTCTTTCTTCATTTCGGATATTAGACCATAATCAGTCCACCCATACTGACAGTAAACACAGTTGAAATTACATACCTTATTCTTAAACGGAAGAATATTAAGCCCCAGTGAAATTCCAAGCCTCCTGGAATTAACCGGTCCATATACAACACCTGATCTGAGTTTCAACAGCATATCCAAACCTTAATTGCTATACAACTTAGTCAGTATTGCGCCAAGCCTTTTGCATCCCTCCAAAATTTCCTGTTCATCCAGTGATGATATTGAGAGTCTGAAATGCAGCCCGTATTCCTTGGTTTCGAAGTATTCGTCGCCATGGGACACCATCAGGCCATTATCAAGAAACAACTTCGCAAGTTCCTTATGGGTCAGGCTCAATTTGTTCAGTTTCATCCAGACTATATATCCACCGCTCGGCTCAGTCCATGTGATATTTTTTCTTGGAATATATTTCCTCAACGCATCGAGCATGACATGCATGCGTTTGCGGTATATCCTGTGCATCCGTTTAACATGATGGTCGTAATACCCATCTTCACAGAACTGGTTCACGGCAACATGGTTGATGGCGCTGCTAGTTATGTCCGAGAACTGCTTAACTCTTGCAATCCGGTCAATGAGCCGTTTCTCCGCTGCGATCCAGCCTATTCTTCCGCCTGCAAACAGGACCTTAGAGAATGTACTCAGATATATAACAATCTGGTTTTTATCCATAGATTTTATCGGCAGCGCAACCTTGCCGTAATACTTCATCTCTTCATCAAACCCGTCTTCGACAATCGGCAATGAATGCGCCTCGCAGATTGAAAGCAGTTCCTCCCTGTGTTCCTGGGTCGTTGTTATACCGGTCGGGTTATGAAAATTAGGGATAGTATAAAGAAATGCGGGTTTTGTGGTTTTCAATTTCTCGCGGAGAATATTAAGATCCAGTCCGTAATCGCGCATTGGGATGGAAACCGGTTCGATCTCATAATATTTCATTAAAGGTATAAATTTTGAATATGTGGGGGATTCGATTATTATCTGTGTCCCGGGTTTTGTAAGGAGCTTCATCACGAGTTCGATACCGTTCTGTGAACCGTTGGTGAGAATGAGTTCGTCTGGCTTAACCGCAACACCGTGGATTCTCAACCTCTTCGATATAAATTCCCTCAATGGCAGGTACCCCTGAATATTACCGTATGAAAAACAATCCTCCGGTCTCTCCCTGATAACCTGGCTCATTGAACGTCTGAAATCATCCACCGGCAAAACCCTGGTGTCCATTTCGAGTTTGCCAAAATCGATCACATTATCCCGCTCTTCCCGGTATCTTTCACCCGGAAGCGGATCATTAATAATTGCTCTTACGGATTCGCGGTAGCGGGTCTCCCAATCGATTATTCCCCCGTTCGACCGTCCATCCACCGGAACCATCTTCTGTTTTTTCCTGACCCTTGTGTAAGATCCGGGATTAGAATCCACATACCCGAGCGCCCATAATTCCTCGTATGCTTTATAAACAGTGGAACGATGCACACCAAGAACATCCGCGAAATTGCGCGAAGAAGGCAGGATTTCACCAGCTTTTAATGTATCATTCTCAATAAGACCTTGCACCTGATCAACAATCTGTTGATAAATTGGAACCCTGCTTTCCTTATTTATATCAATCAGTAACATATTAATCACCTGAACTTTCCGGTTTCCCCAGTTATAAAGATACGCCAGAATCGTCTACTGACAAGAGCCAATATATACAATTTCTACGCATACCAATTATAATCCATGAAATTAATGGATACAAGAGCGAGGAAGTAAAGCATCCGAGGTAATCTGATAAAACAAGTAAGTCATTTCCGTGAAAGCGGAAATCTTCGTATTCCTGATTTAAATAGGTTCAATCGAAGAAAGTAATATAAACATTCTCGATGCTGAGCTAAAGATTCCGGCTTCTTTGCTGATAGATCAGTAATTAAACCAGATTTGCAAATGCCGGAGACGATGTTCTTCATCGTCTCCGAAACATTTAAACGTTCCGAAAGCAGTGAAGAACACTGCTTCCGGCAAAAAAATAAAAAACTAAAAGCCGGTATAACCGGCTTTTAAATGAGTATAAGATTATAAAAATTGTTCAGATTTTATATTCTTTTATATCCCGTTTTCTATTCCAAGCCTCTCTATAGCAAACTGGAGGATCTTACTAAGCATTTCAGGGTAGCTGATTTCATTGAGTGCTGCCATCTTTGCCAGATGACCATCCCAACACCAACCCGGATTCGGGTTGACTTCCAACAGATGTGGCATGCCTTCACCATTTAAACGCCAATCAAACCTGGTATAATCACGGCAGCCGAGCCTCTCGGAAAGAGAAACACACCACTCGATGATAGATTGTTTGGTTTCTTCCGGTAATTCAGCTCGAATGCTTCGCAGGTTCCAATATGGTGAATCAGGTTTCCATTTCGCTTCATAACCACAGATCTGCGGTAAACCCTCTGGAAGAACGGAATAATCTTCCTCAGCAATCGGGAGGGCAATATATGAACCGGGAGGATTACCAAGGATTCCAACTGTCAAATCCTGCCCGCTGAGGAATTCCTCAACCAGCAGTGGTTTATCGTAACCAAAATCTGTTCTAATCCTCTGGATAGTATCGATCAGCTCTTCAATATCGTTTACAACGCTTTTTTCAGTGATGCCGAAACTCGAGTCACCAAAGTTCGGTTTTACAATGGAAGGAAATTTTATCGGCAAACTGAATGTGGTATCTTCGGGTTTAATAAAAACCGCATCAGCGACAGGAATATCCATTTCCTTTGCTATACCACGTATCAGTGATTTATCATAAGCATAAGCCAGGCACTGCGGCCCTGAACCGGTATATGGAATACCAAGCATCTCCAGAAGAGCCGGAACGTGAAGTTCCTTCATAGCCTCATTCATGAAACCTTCATCGCATAAATTCAGGACTAAATCCACCTTTCCCTTTATCTTCAAGAGATCCTGAGCAAGAGTGTCGTGGTTTTTAAAGAAGGTAAAATTGTATCCCTTTAATTCACGGAGGCTTTCCTCAAGACGGCATATAGTATAGATAGCATCATCATCAAAAACTTTATTAGGTTTAATAATATCCGGCTTCTCCGGATCCCCCAGTAAAACTGCAACCTCTCGTAATTTTTCACGGGTCTTAGTTTTCGATTTTGACCATTCTTTTTTAATTGTGGCAACAGCGATAATCCGCTGTTCCATCATCCCGAGATCCTGGTTTCTTTCGGAATCGGGTTTAAAATTAGCAGCGAAGGTAACTTCAGAAAAATTAGCCTTTTCAAGAAGGGTTTTTAATCCATC
>JAFGBY010000003.1 GCA_016932915.1 Acidobacteriota bacterium
ATCGCAAGGGCAATCGCTGTCGAACCGGAAGTCTTGCTTATGGATGAACCGACGTCGGCAATCGATCCACTTGCAACATCCAAGATCGAGGACCTGGTCGAAGAATTAAAAAAACAATATACCATAGCAATAGTTACACATAACATGCAGCAGGCGGCAAGGATATCCGATTTCACCGCTTTCTTTTATGAAGGAAAAATTATTGAGTTTGGCAATACAAAAAAGATTTTCACAAATCCGGATATAAAACAGACAGAAGATTATATCACCGGAAGGTTCGGTTAAGGAGGATTAATATGATGGCAATACATCTACAAAGAGAATTGGACAAACTTAAGAAAAAACTGTTATCAGTCGGCGCGCTCGTTGAAGAAAATGTACGGAATTCAGTCGATATTATAAATAATTACAGCGATGAAAAGCTTCAGAAAATTCGTATGAACGATGACAAGATAGATGAATATGAAGTTGATGTGGAAGAAGATTGTTTGAAGATCCTGGCTCTTCATCAACCGGTTGCAGTTGACCTCCGCTTTATTGTTGCCGTTCTTAAAATTAATAATGACCTCGAAAGGGCGAGCGACCAGGCAGTTAATATCGCAAAACACAGCAAACATGCAAATACAAAATCAAAGGACGGTGTCGAATTTGATTTCTCTGATATGGGCAAGAAAGCGCAGATGATGTTAAAAAACAGCCTGGATGCGCTGGTTAATTTTGATTATGACCTTGCGCAAAGTGTACGAAAAGCAGATGACGAAGTAGACGATATTCACAAAGAAATGTACAAAATCCTTGAAGAGAAATTTATGAAATGCTCCGGTGATGCTGGATACATGATGAATATAATGCAGATATCAAGGAACCTGGAGCGGATAGCCGACCTGGCTACGAACATTGCTGAGGATGTTATCTATATGATTGAAGGAAAGATTGTAAGGCATCGACATACTATCTAATACCTTTAAATATAATATGGAGCGGTCTGAATAAGGCCGCTCCTTTTTTTTCTTGCCAAAAGTATAAAAAAACCTATAATGTTAGTGAACACTTACTTATTTGTGAGGTATAGGATGACCACTGACAGGCAGATGGAAATAATTAATAAGTCGATGGAAATCATTGCAGAAGGAGGAATACAGGCTCTGAGTACCAAGAACCTCGCCCTCTCGATGGGATTTACAGAAGCAGCTATTTACAGACATTTTAAAAGCAAACTTGAAATTTTAGATACCCTTTTAGATGTACTGCTCCATGATATTGATGATGAACTAAAAACAACAGAAGAAAGCAATTTATCTCCCCGCCAAAAATTCACCAGGTTCTTCGAGATAAGAACTGAATCATTCATTAATAATCCATCCCAAGCCGCCGTTATTTTTGCTGATGACATTTTCATAAATGAAGAAGTACTTATTGATAAACTACGGGAGATTATGGACCACGTTAGAGATCACCTGGTCTTATGGGCTGAAAAAGCACAAACAGCGGGTGAATTCAGAACAGATATTCCATTGAAACATATCGCTCATATTTATATGTCATCCTACCGGGTTCTGATAGGTAGATGGAAGATGGACGGTTACAAAGAAGACCTAAAGACACAGGTTAATAAGCTTTTTAAAACACTGGATATTATCTTTTCATAAAACTGTAAGAGGAAGGTGCTACAATGAAAAGACAGATAATTGATATAGATGAAGAACTATGTACTGGTTGCGGATTGTGCATTCCGAACTGTCCGGAAGGAGCGCTTCAGATAATCGACGGTAAAGCACGTCTAATAAGCGACCTTTTCTGCGATGGCCTAGGCGCTTGTATCGGCAATTGCCCGGAAGGGGCAATAAATACTATCGAACGAGAAGCTGAACCATACGATGAAAATAAGGTCATGGATAATATAATAAAACAGGGAACAAACACCATCAAAGCTCACCTTGAACATCTTCAGGGACACGGTGAAACATCATACCTTGAGCAAGCGATTGAATATCTCAAGGATAAAAATATTGAGCCACCTGAAGGTTTTGGAGAAAAGAAATCCGAACATGCTCATAACCATGAACATTCACATGGAGAACCCCATTTTCATCTCGGATGCCCTGGAGGAAGGACCATAGATAACACAACCAAACAAAAAGAAAATCACATCGATGATATTGGTGAAATCAGGTCGGAGCTCCGTCAGTGGCCTGTGCAGCTGCATCTCATCAATCCAGGAGCGCCGTATTTTAATAATAGCGACCTGCTGATAGCAGCAGACTGCACAGCATTTACGCATGGTGATTTTCACAGGAAGTTTCTGAAAAAGAAAACTTTGATCGTTTTCTGCCCGAAACTCGACCAGGCAACTGACAGATATATCGAGAAACTCGCAATGGTTTTCTCTCATAACAATATCAGGTCCCTGACCATGCTTATAATGGAAGTCCCCTGTTGCGGAGGGCTGAAGCATATCGTGAATGAGGCGATATCCCGTTCTGGTAAGAGTATCAAGACAGAGGAAATCACATTATCCCTTGAGGGAGAAATAATCGGCTGAAACAACTTATTTAATTATTATTACAGGATTAAAAAAGTGGTCGAACAGTGTATTGCTATCTAATTTCTTCCATGTATACTGTGCCGGTTAGAGGATGATATGAATATTATGCCAAACAGATTTGATGTTAATTCCTGGCTCTGGTGGTCATGGTGTGTCAATAGGTTTGGCGCTGGGAGAATTCTCTAGCTAAGCAATTATAGCAGATTTAACCCGCCGGACCGATCAAAAGGCCCGGCGGTTTTTTTATGGAGGAAAGTGTGATGCAGATAAATCCATACCGGCTCTTTCATTCAGCGGTTGGACATCACGGAACATCGTGGGCTCTTGCCATTCCTGTTTACTTAAATAAATCACAAAACAAAAAGGAGAAAACAAATGGCAAAAGAACTATCAAAGAGACAAATCAATATCCCGGTGGATGATATCCCACGACAGTTTTATAACATAACTGCGGATTTCCCTGACCCTATGCCGGCTCCGAAGGATCCAGAGAGCGGCCCCAGCAGACTGGCGAATCTGGGTAAAATCTTCACCAGCGCCTGCCTTGGGCATGAAATGGCGCAGGAGAGGTTCATCGATATACCCGATGAAGTGCTGGAACTCTTCATTAAATCAGGACGTCCCCGCCCACTCTTCCGGGCATACGAACTTGAAAAAGAACTCGGCACACCGGCAAAACTGTATTATAAATCCGAATTCTACAGCCCGACGGGTAGTCATAAAGTCAATACAGCCATCGTTCAGGCATACTTTGCAAAACAGGAAGGTTTCACAACCATGACCACCGAGACCGGCGCCGGCCAGTGGGGAACAGCTCTGGCATATGCTTGCTCACTGGTAGGATTGAAATGCAAGGTATTCTGGGTACGAGCAGCATATAACTGGAAACCGGACAGGCTCGCTATGATGAAACTTCTGGGAGCGGAAGTCCATGCCTCCCCTTCACCTCAAACTGATGCCGGACGTGAAATCTACCTTAAAGACCCGGAACATCCCGGTTCACTGGCGATAGCGATATCGGAAGGAATTGAAACCGCGTTAAAAGACGAGAAAGCGGTTTATTCCCTGGGCTCCGTTCTCAATCATGTGCTCCTTCACCAGACGATCATCGGGCTTGAGACAAAGAAACAACTCGCTTTGATAGGGGAATATCCTGACACAATCATCTCCTGCCTGGGAGGAGGTTCTAACTTCGGCGGCCTTTCTATCCCATTTTTTGGCGATGTCCTGCGGGGAGAAGCGGAAAAAGAAATCAAATTTATAGCCGCACAGTCCCAGTCGGCGCCGAACCTTCAAGGGGAGTATAAATACGACTTCGGTGATTATGCAGAGACAACCCCTCTCTTGAAAATGTTCTCTCTGGGGCATAAATCAAAATTCCCCCCGATCAAAGGTGATGGATTGAGGTATCACGCCTCAGCGCCGATTATTTCATATCTCAGGAATAAAGGCATGGTGGATACAATCGCATACCCGGTTAATGAGAAAGAGGTATTCGAAGCCGCTGCGGTTTTTGTTCGTACTGAGGGATTTTTACCCGCACCCGAATCGGCTTATTCTGTAAAGGCAGCGATCGACGAGGCATTAAAATGCAAAAAGAATCGAGAAGATAAGACAATACTATTCAACATCTCAGGCCATGGGTTCCTTGACCTAGCTGGATACAAAGACGTGCTTAAAATAGCATAATTAAAAACACCGGGCTGTGTCAATAAACATAGCCCGGTTATTTCAACTCCTGTAAATTTACTTTCTTGTTCTTTTTCTTTGCCATTTTCTTTTCTTTTTTGGTTTTCTGCTTTTTCGTATAGTAAAACTTGTTCATTACAGAGGCCAAACCCTTGTCCTCATCACTACGTCTCCGGAAATAAAGGAAGGTTATCAAAATCAAGATCACAAGGACAAGGATTCCATTCAGCACGCCGAAGTGAAATATAAAAATACTGACTAATCCAACAACCAAATAAAATGTTGTCAGACCAATTGCCTTTCCGTATTGTATAATAAAAACAATTATTTTTTCTATATTATAAACAGGTTTCTTATCGGTCATATTTCATTCTCCATCATCTTGATGGCTGGTTTCCTTTTCTTTTTCTATAGACTCCGTGTTTTTCCTTCGTCTTTCGGGATTATAGGTTTTCCGTCTCATGAATTTATCCATAATCGATTCCATTTCCCGGTTATACCGCTATTATCGCCGTACATTATGCCAGTATTCCAAATTCATTATCGGTGAAAAATGTATAATGAAAACAAACCTGTTCCCCAATAAGTTTATCGTATTGCTATATTTATTATCTACGACATCAATATTATGTAAAGAGATTAATCCTGAGATGAGAACAAATGAGATAAATAAAGACCAAAAATGTGATAACTAAGGATAAAAAAACAAAAATAGGCTTAAAAAGAGCGTAGCAAAGTGAAAAATAAACGTAGAAAAGTGCAGAAATATTACCATCATCAATTACTAATCTTGATTCAATTTAAAAAAGTATATTGATACGTTAAAATTAAGGCACTACGGGTGACGGTTGGAGAAAGATCACAGCAAGAATTATAACTAATAATGCGGATAAATAGAATGGCCATACAGACCAGGATTTGAAAGCCGACCGGACGGAAATGATTTTATTTTTAACTCCGCTGATTCCTTTAATTTTATACACATCCTTACTGATATCTGCTCCTTTCACATATTTTTCAACGATTTTATTATATTGTTTTCTAAATTCTCTTTCAAATGCCAAATAGAATGAATCCAAGTATGCGAACAGAAATAAGGGCAGAACAGCAATTAAATACACTTTGGAGTTAGATTTACTTAAAAAACCAGCAGCAAGCAACGCAGACACAAGAGTAATACACCATGTTTTACACGATGCGCTATTTCCGGCCATTCGACTTATAATTTGCTGTAAAATTTGAAGATGTGTCTGAACATCTGAATTATCAATCTTATTCATTTTAGCAACGTCTTCAAGTTGTCCCAAGTCCATTTATAATATTCTCCAGCATTTTCTACTCTTGGGCAATTCCGATCTTTATAACCTTTGATTTGAAATATTGGCTTACCCAAATCTCTAGTTATTTTCACTTCTTTTTTAACTCCAGGTGCTCGATATGTTTGAGTTCCAGTAATCACAATAACTTGCTCCGATCTCTTAATTCTTTTCTCTGCTTCTATTTCCCACTCTTTCTCTTTTGCTGCTTCTTTCATCGACCAATCTTCAACCTCAAACGGAGAGTCTGAGTATTTAGATTGTCCAACTAAGAAGTCCTTTAAAGTTTTATCATTATCATAATCAAAACAGATATAAACCCTTTTTTTTGCCATTTTATTCTTCCTTATCTTTATAATTTAAAATATGACAAGTTTGATTCAGAGATGTTATTATTTCTCTTTAGTGCTCCTTGTCTTTTGGTGGGCAGGGATCGTTGCCGGGTTTAACCGTGTCTTTGCTGCGGAATTTCCCATCTCTACCCTGGGTTGTTACTTCACCGCCACCCTGTTTTTTTGAGTATTCTTTTGCGGCCTTTTCCGCATCCCTTTGAGTTTTGTGCAAGCTAGTTGCCCGGTCTGCGTCATTCCGCTTATTTGCCCACTGGCCATCGGGGCGCTTTGATACTGTGCGATCTCTGCCTTTACCTCCACCCCCACCGCTTTTTTTCTTAACCATTTTTTTCTTTTAGATGATTTCAAATGTTATAAAGTTTCCTGGGAATGAGATTTCAGGTTTAGTGAACATTGAATCTCCTTATTTATCAACCCAGGTAATGAAATCGGGATGCCATCCTTTTATCTTTGGTACATGATCAACAAATTCATCAAAGCAGTCATCGTTTAAAAACTCAAATACTAGAATATCTTTACCGTCTCTTTCCACATAGACTGGTTTAAAAAAATGCTTTGAAGCACTTCTTCCGGGAATTGAGTTCTCAAATTCATCCAGAAATATTTTGAAGTTATCATCATTAATCTTTTCTGGATTCCATACAAATTTTTGATATCCCATGATGATCTCCTTAGAGGTTGGAGGGGGTGGCGGATTTCTTTTTGAGTTCGAGAGCGCGGAAGTAGGCAGGCTCGTAGTAGATGATATAATGGGAGATGGTAACTTTGTCTTTTTGAAGATTGTGTTCGATATAAAAGTCATTTGTATTCCAGATAAAATGATCGGGAGATATTAGATGATTCGGGAGACCGTATTTTTCCATCAATTTGTTCTGGATCGTTGTAAAGTTCAGTGTGAATGCGGTTTCATCCTCAGGTAAACCACCGAAATTTGCGTATGATATTGTACACAGTGCATCATTATTAAATTTGTATGCAAGGTACATTTCTATGCCATCAGACACATTAATCTTTGCGTACTGCAAACTGGCTAGTTTTTCATTTTTTAAATCGACATCTTCCGATTGTTTCACCTGTTGCTTTGTCATCCCCCATTTAACCTCACGAATGACATAATCGTCTTCAGCATAGATAGAAAAAGAAACAGCAATTAGGACAACTATTAAAAATATTTTCTTCATCTTTACACCTCAATTCTCTTTCCCAAGATTAATCAGTTTGGATAATAATACCATTGCGATCTCATAATCAGCCATCCAAACTTGATAAGGATTTTGTTTTCCGTCTTTAAATATATTTAAACTATCATCAAGTTGAAGGGATAGGATTTTATTAATATCGCAGGTAAAACTTTTCTTTGATCCTATATATCCGACCCTTTGATTAGTGATCCAAAAATATCCGCTATCAACTATTTCAGGGATGATTCTCGACCTAGTATCTATTTTATAAGAGCCGACACGATAACTTATTCCTTTTGCGATTTTTATCGATGCCCTCGGCCCACCATAATTTATACGCTCTGTTACCCTTCTCTCTTTAACTATTGACGCTTCCTGGGCCCAATGCATAACCTCGTTTTTTTTCATCACGATACTAATATTCTCGTTAGAAAATTGAGGTAGTTTATCTTCGGCAAGTTGCCCAAGCATATAGTATTTATTAAATTCGGATTGTTTAAAACCAAGCTCTTCTAATCCTATTCCGAAATACTGTACAATTTCTTCAATATTTTTTCTTTCCTCTTCGGTGATTATTTGGTCTTCCGTCATTCTATTATATATCACCTTGAAAGTTTTCTTAACGATACCTATTGTATCTTCTTTTTTTAATTGATAGTTCTCAATTATGTTATCCAATTCTTTCTTTATGCTTGGCGTAATTTTTAAAGCATCAGTCAATTTCTCAATGCATTTTTTATATTTATCTATACCCTCACTTCGGATACTGATGTCTTTAAAATAATTAATAAAGGGTAAGCCCTGTCTTCCTTTTGTCGGAATTATCGCACCAATGATTATCAATATACCAAAATAGGCTATTGGGTAAAATAACCAACTAGTTTCAATTGCCCCTGGCTTCTCCCCCACCTGTGAAAAAACATTATCAACTAACCCGGCAATAGCTAATAACAGAGCTAGTACTAATATAGTCTTCTTTAATCCTGTCGACATTATTCCTCCCCCCGAATTAAAATTAAATTGTGATCGAAAGAACTATTCATCCTCTTCTTTCTTTTTCTTCTTTTTCTTAAGGCGGATGTATGCGTCAAAAAGCTGGTCTGCGTTTAAATCCATCGTACTTGTAAATCCCCCACCTGAATATCTCGCAAGCCATTCATCAAGTTTACCTGGATAATCAATCGGCCCGTTCGGGACTTCGTTTCCTTCAGGATCATAAGTGACAGGATATTCAGGATAAACTTTGTGCCATGTCCAATGATCTCCCCAGATCACCTTTGCGGAATCCTCAATCTCTTTATTAACCAGGATAGCAAACTTCTCCTTAGCGCGACTCTTCAATCCTTTTTCGATTATTGAATCAGCAGTATCTTCCAGGTATTTTTCCGCCTCGGGCCAGAGGTATTCGGGAAGTTCTTCCGGTTTGTCCACACGGAATTTTCGACAAAAACTTGAGGCCAGGTTTTCTCTGTTAGCAGGCGGATTGAGGCCTGCCATTAGCGAGAGTTTTTCGATCCGTTTAAATTCCTCATCGATCCTTTTAGCAGTCTTCTCATCGACCGCACGCGTTCCGTACTTATGGCCCACATCGCCGTTAACAACGCTCCCCTGGATAGCAATTCCATTATCGCCCTGGCTTATTGTATTACTATTGATAGGTTGAGAAGCGCCTTTAATAAACATCTCCCCTTCTCCGGTCAATAACCAATTGAGATTTACTCCAAGTTCTGAGGATAACAAATATAGCGCCTTCTGTGGTAGAGTTCTTTCGCCTCGCTCAATCTGATAATAATAGCTTAGTCCAATTTTTAGTAATTTGGCGAATTGTTTCCCATTTGACTCGGTTAATAACCTTATTTTTGTTAATCTCTGACCAATCTCTTTTTCATGCATAATCTTACCATAAATCAGCAAAAAAATAACGCATATTGCACTATATATTGCTTAATAATCTTGACAGTGTGCTTTATGCGCACTATATTAGTTATTGTAGCAAATGTGATAACTAACCATATTCGGGGTCAGCGACATGGAAAACAGTTTTTTAGCGGATCAAGCAACTTTAAAAGCCAGCACTAATTTTGTTTCCATCATATTTTCCCCTTCCACTTGCAATGAACTCCCCAGTTCGAGAGTGGAAAACGCGGGGGGGCTTGCCTTGCAGCTGACCCCTGTAACTCCCTCCCGCAGGACTTATACAAAGAGCGATAGGGTGAATAATACAATTAGACCCTGTTGTTCGACCCTGGCGCGCCCCCGGCTCCAACCATCGGGGCGCGTCAATATTATTATACGCCTAACGCACCTGATTTTCCATTCTTTCAAACAAATTAGTTTAGCCTCTGGGGAAGCCTTAATTCTGCCCCGCGGGCTACAACACGGAGGAGGAGTATCGTGAGCGAAAGCCTGTTCGCTGCCTTCGAGGATACCTGCCAGAGGTACAAACCGGGAAAGCGGGTACTCTCGAAGAAAATATGGCGCTCCGAGACAACGATCTACAAGATCAACCCCGACACGATCTACAACCTGTCCCTCCAGCAGATAATGACAATCTGCGAGGTAACCAATGACGCCACTCTTTTAATCGCAGCAATCAAGGAACTGGACTTTGATACCGAGATCACGCTGCCGGGGACAAAGAAGCCGAGAGTGCCAATCGAAGATTTAAGATTATTTGCCGATCAGCACGGGATGTGCCTGCTAAAGAAACAATCAAAAGGAATAAAAGGCGGGATACAGGACGCCGCCAAGCTGGAGCAGATACTTGAGGCCACGATAAAAGACTTTGGCGAGTACTGCGCGGCGCTGAAGCAGAAAAACGGTCTGACCCCGGAAGAGACGAAACGGCTGAACGAGATCGCGGAAGCTGCAAAGAAATCGATAGAGCGTGGACAGAAGGCCCTGGTGAGCGCGGAAAGGCATGTAAAAAGATACGGGCCCTGCAAACAATGCGACCTGTTTGACGACGGGGGCGA
Source organism: Acidobacteriota bacterium (assembly GCA_016932915.1). GTDB lineage: Bacteria > Acidobacteriota > DATKUA01 > JAFGBY01 > JAFGBY01 > JAFGBY01. The sequence continues at coordinate 10,060 of JAFGBY010000003.1, forward strand.
GGGATGAAACTGCAAAACCTCATTAACAGCCTGCGTTTCGAATACCGGAGGAACCGATTTGCAATGCTCGCAACCGGCATCCTGATGGTCATCGCCGGGCTTGCGCTGTGGCTTGCAGTATGGACGCAGATCGAATCCGACAGGAACGAGGCCGCCTGGAGAGAGATCGCCACCCGGCCACACGCCACAACCTACCTGCTTTATAAAAAAATCGAGAGACTTAATTCCCGCATGGATGATATCGAGGATCACCTCGGTTACCTGGAAGCAAAAATGGATGCTGACGCCTCTATGGTCGACTTCCTTCTCCAGCGGGAGGAGATGATTCAATCGCCGGGTGTGACCGGCTCCCACGAAAAAATAAACACTGACAGCCTGCCTTCGCACGAGGCTATGGCGGGCAAGGAGGAGGAGTAAAACAATGCCAATACAGAAGACCAGCCTGAAGACCCTTGAATACCTGAAGACTGTAGGCCAGCAGCCGGGCTTAACGGCGGCTGAACTGGCGACACTTCAGAAAGAGGATGAGCGGACAGCCCGGAACCACCTTGAGACCCTGGAAGAGAGCGGAGAAGTAGACAGACGGAACGGGCTTTATTTCCTGGGGGAGAAAGCGGCGGCTCACTGGTACCAGTATATGCTGCAGATCGGCGCTGAGATCAAAACTCTTCAAGCGAAATTCGACGCCGTGACCGAGGGCGTGTTGGTATACACCCCTCGACCAAGCTCGGGGCAGGCTCAGGAAGAATCGCCGGGTGTGACCGGCTCCCACAGTCAAGAAACGGAGGAGAAATATGCCGAATAATGAAAATATCGCTGAAGCCTTGAATGTGGCGAATGTTAATGACGCCGCGCTGGAGAAGGTTCAAGCGGAACGCACAAAACAGAAAGAAATATCCAAGTTGCTGGACGGCCAGCCGTATGACGCGATGAGCCTGGTGCAACAAGCAAATCACTTCTATGCAAACGGGGCAGCTAGTTTTATCGAGGCGGGGAAAAGGCTAATAGCTATAAAAGAGTCAGAAAAGAAGGGCAATTTCGACAAAATACTCGAAAAGGACTGGATCGGTTCCAGGAGAGACGCATATACCATAATGGCTATTGCCATCAAATTTCCTGAAAGTGCACACGCGTGCACTTTAGGGAAATCAAAACTAAAAGCCCTGTTGCCGCTCCCTGATGAAAAGATACAGGAACTTGAGGCGGGAGGAAGCTTCCTCGGTAAAACCGCTGAAGACCTGGGACTGATGACGACAAGGGAAGTCCAGGACTTAGTTAAAAAGTACACCCGGCGCTTCGAGAAGGAAGAGAAACGAGCGGACAAGGCAGAGAAAGAGCTCGAGAAACTCCAGAAAAAGATCGAAACGGACAAGAAAAAGGCGATCCCGCAGGATGACCAGGAAGTGCGCGACTGGGTACTGAAGGAACAGATCGTAATCGACGGGGAGGTAATCGCGCTGAAAGCGAAGATCGCAGAGATATCAAACAACCCGGAAAAGTACACCGGGAGGGCCTCGGACGATATATCAGGCCTTGTAACCTATTTTTACAAACAGGTTCAATACCTGTGGCAAGACACTCACACCATGCTGGGCGATATATATGATAACGTCCCGGATGAGCGTGAGTACATCGAGGAAAATATGCCGACACTCGGAGTGCTGGGCGAACAGGAAAAGGAAGTCCAGTAGATGCCGAAGGTAGCGGAAAACGTCACGGCTGAGTTCGCGAAAGAGTTCGCGTCCCTTTCCCACGGGGAGAGAGGTGAGGCACTTGCACGCTTCTGCTCGGTCACTGGCGTGAGCCGTCAGCAGGCTTACCGCTACCTGAGCAAATATAATGTAATTACCTCAAAACAAACAAGAAACGATGCCGGGCGGTGCGTGGTGACAAGAGAACAGGCGGCACAGATAGCCGCGATCAAAGAGACCTCGCGCCGCAAAACCGGCAGCGTGACGATGCCTACCACCGTTGCCCTGGAGATCGCCAGGGAGAACGGGATACTAACTGAGGAGGTATCGGCGGGATACATGAATGATGTACTCCGCCGATATGGCCTTGACAGCAGCACGCTCTCTCGAAGCGACGGCGTTACCCCTGAGATGCCGCTGGAGAGAAAAAGCAACTGGCCGACGGAGTGGTACCTGGCTGACGTATCAGTATGCCTGCAATACCGCTTCGGGAAAAAGAATCAACACCTGCAATTCGAGCCGGTGACGAGATTCTACGGTAAAGACGTTTCGAACTACTCAAATAAAAAGAACTATCTCTTACGCTATGTGATAGTTGACCACCTGACGAGTAACTTTTACGTTCGCTATTATTACGCAGCGGGTGAAAACGGTGATGACTGGATAGACTTTCTACTGAGAGCATTCTTCCGCAAGGAAGAGCCACTGAGTTATCCGTTTGAAGGCGTTCCCCATAACCTGTTCACGGATAAAGGTTCATCAATAGGAAAATCAGCCAAGGTTCAAAACCTGATGAACGCCCTGGGGATTAAACATACAACACACATGCCGGGCAATCCACGTGCGAAATCCATGAGCGAGACTTACCAGAACGTCTGGCAACAGCAATTCGAGAGCAGGCTGGCACTGGAGCCCGCAAAATCCCCGGAGGAACTCAACGAACGGGCAGAAAAACACCTGATCTACATTCACCATACGAAACAGATGCGGAGACGGCAGGGAAAAACCCGCGCCGAACTCTGGAATATGGGAGTCGCAATCATCCCGGAAGGAAAACACAGGGTGCTGCCGCAAGAACGCTGGAACGATATACGCGCCCTTGCTCACCAGGCCCCGGAAGAAAGAGTCGTCACCGGTTCAAGGATTTCCTTTAACGGGCCTCAGTACCGGATTGAAGAAAGCAGCCTAAGAGGAGAAAAAGTAAAGGTTTATCCCTGTCCCTATCGTAGGGACGTGCTGATTGTCTTGCACGGAGAGGAAAAATACGAGGCTTACCGGATAGAGGACGACCCATTCGGTTTCGCTACCGATGCGATACCGCTCGGCGAATACCGCAGGGCAAAAGACAGCCAGGCGGACAAGGCACAGAAAGAATTAAAACAGGTCGACCTGTCAAATATCGACCCGTTCAAGATACCCGAAATAGAAGCCCCGGCCTCGATTGCCGCCCGTACACCGAAGACGGAAATCGAGATCGGGACTGAGAACCCGATAATCCCCCAGGCAACTGCGAGAGACAAAATCTACTCGGCGCTTGGCAGGGATCGGTTCCAGGCTCTCTCTACCGAGATCGACCTGGCCTTCGAGGGCCGGGACGGAATCAAACGGAGCGAGCTTGAAGCCCTGCTGGAAGATCTGACCTGCAGGGAGACGCAGAAACACGCATAATCTGGACTGCCCTTAGAAGGCAGCTCACCGGAAGGAGGATTCCAGATGCGGTTACGAGAAAAAATCGAAAAACGGCGGAAACGGCGTGCCGCCAAGCGGGCAACACTCGCTAAATTCATGCCGGGCTTAAACTCCTTCTCTCAAGAGGGGGCTGCTGGCGACGGCCCCCTCAGTATCTGCCTGACGTTGCCGAGCCATCTGCGGTGTATACCCAGCCGACGGAGCCAGCGGAAAAACCTGAATTCCCGGAAGACTACCTGGAGGCAGGGCCAATGCCGATAATCCCGCTTAAACAACAGATCGCAAAAGCGATAAAAAAAGACCCTGCTATTTCCTACCGTAAGCTCGCAGCGGAGATCGGGATAAACCCCGCAACGTTCAGCCGGACTCTAAACGAGGGCTACATGCCGAGCCGCGAATCCGCCGAGGCATATCAGGAGAAAATACTCGAAGGATGCCGCAAAGCCGGAATAGCACTGCTGGAGCCACCTGAGAGGAACTTCGAAGGCGCGAGGACGCGGGACAACCTGGAAGCCCAGGCTCTTTTTGCCTGGTACCTGTGCCGCGAGATCGATATTTCGCAAGCGCAGATAGCCAGCCGCTGCGGGTGCCACCAGCCAACTATACGCAATTACCTGCTGGGGAGCGTGCCTACAATATTCTCTTACGAATACGAACGTTTCACGGAAGAGTTGCCGGTGATAATCGCGGAGAGAGTGAAAGGAATTGACGCAGAGACTCTGTTCTCAAGGGTGAGCCGGGAGGAATACCAAAAGATCAGAAAGATAAACTTGGAGGAGGAGAAAACAATCATGCTTAGTTATGACGCTTTGGAACACTATGGATGGAAGCGTAACCCTTACGAAAACCAGGGGCTTCAATCTATAGACGAGGTTTTCCTGTGCGAACAGCACAGGGAAGTAGTTGAAGATTTATTCGAGGCAATTCAGAGAATGCAGATTTGCATTGTAACGGGAATTACAGGGAGCGGAAAAAGCACTATTAAGAAGCTCGTCAAAAACGTTCTTGGGAAAATCCCTATGGCGGAACAGGACGAATTGGTCAGGTTCAGCGATGCCAGAACTTACGGAAAACCGAATGAACCTGCTTACCTGGTGCTCGAACCGCCGCAGGATATCGCGAAGGATATAGACGCGGGGAACCTGCTGAACTATCTGCTTAATGAACTTGGAGTCGGGAAAAACCTGAAGAACGACAAGACCGAAAAAGCCATAATGCTGCGCGACAACTTGAAAGATCAGGAGAAAAAAGTCGTGATGGTGCTGGACGAGGGCAACCGGATCAACCCGGATACGCTACGGGTGCTCAAGAATTTTAACGAGCTTTCGGATGACTTCCGCAGGTTGATCGCCGTGGTTGTATTCGGCCAGCCCGTGGGCTTGAGGGACAAACTCGACTTTGATTACACGCTGCAGGAGGTGAAAATCCGCTCGATCCGGCTGGAGGTCAAAGGTTTTGAGAACGGAGCCTCCGAGGAATACCTTGCAGACCGTTTGAAAATGATCGGGAAAAAACTGGATGACCTGTTCACCGCGGATGCCGTGAAAGAGATTATCGACATGGCCGAGAGACTGAACGGCGAGCGAGTCACACCCCTCATGCTCAACCGTGTAACCACAGCCGCCCTGGAGCGGAAATTCCGCAAGTACCCTAACCACAAGCAGATCGGTGCCTCGATGATATAACCGAAAAGGATAGGGATTGATGAATAAGGAAGAAAAAGAAGAAAAACAAATCGGCGAAAAACTTGCCAGGATGGCCCAACTGAAGGCGGAATTTAAACCGCTCAAAGCCAAAGCGGACGAATTTAACGCCCTGCAGCAGGAGATAATCGACTGGGGGCTGAAGAAAGGATCTGGCTACGAAAAATCCTTCGAACACGGCAGCGTGAAGGTCTCCTCCGGGCGCGGGAAACTGGTTCCGGTTTCGGACGAGATGACGGTTCGCAAAGCCTTCCTGGCTGCGGCAGAGAAGGCAAAGGCGAACGGCTGGAAGCGGTTTTTCAAGACGGTTTATGAAATCGTCGCCAACCGGGTGAAGGAAGAGGCAACGGAAGAGCAACTGAAAGAACTGGGCCTGAAGGTCGCAATAGAAGACTCCGTGAAAGTGGAGACCTGGTGAGATGAACATGCCACTTCCCGGACAGACAACACTGGACTTCGACTCCGAGCCGCGAAAAGTGGTTATAAACGATGAGCAGAGGGTGTGGGGGTATATACGCTCCCACGCCTTTGGCAGGGATAACGCGGTGAAGAGGCTGGAGATCGCTGAGAAGTTCGGGCTGGATGTGCGTGAGGTGTCGGAGATCGTGAAGAGGCTGATAGAGAAACGCGGGAAATTGATAGGTTCCGACTCTGCCGGGTACTGGATACCAAAAGATATGGATGAGAGCAAGCGGGCGACACAGAACATCCGCAAGCGTTTTATATCACTCGCTGTGCGGCTGAAGAAACTCCACAACTGGAGCGACGAGGAATTCAGTGACCAGCTGCTACTGGCATTAAAAGAAAAGGAGGGACACCGTGAATGAAAAGTTGGAAGAGGCTTCCGCCTTCGCTGAAGCTACGGCGGACAAGACGGCGGATAAACTAAAAGAGGCCTCCCTGCAGAACTTTCGCAAGATCTGTAAGGGATACGAGCGAGTTTTCGGAGGGATGGTCGGCGCGGCCATAAAGCCCAACAAAACAGAGTTCAGGATTTTGACCGAGATACTCTGGAAGGCTACCGGGCTGGCATTAAAAAACCTTACGGAAGAGGAAGCGGCAGCGGAACTGCTGAAGACAATCAAGGCGATGAGAGCTATCGAGGTGAAATTCCGAGTGCCGATCATTACCAACAACTTCCCCGGCAGCGCGGATATGAAGAAACGGCTCTTCCGTGAAGAGATCGCCTGGGGGAAGGATGAGATGAAAAAACTAAAAACAGCCCCTCGATCAAACTCGGGGCAAGGAGGGCAAGATGAACGACTGCCAGACAATGAAAAAACCCAAACTCTGTAAATACTGTGGCGTGGAGATCGGGAAATCCGTAGGGTGCTCTCAACAGAATTTCTGGACGAAATGTAAGCCCACCAGGCGGATACCGTTCCGCGGCCTCATCGCTACCGATGAATGTCCCAGGTGCGGCGCTCACAACGGCTGCTATCACCATGCCGGTTGCCCGGAGGAAGAATGCCCGAAATGCGGGGACAAGGTGCAGGAGTGCGGCTGCATGGAAGGTGCCCTGTAATGACCACCGCTACAGCCGGAACCGGGATGACAGACCTGGAGCGGAGGAGATTCTTCGGCTACCTGAAGACACTGGGCCTGAGCAAAGAAGAGGCTTATGAAGCCTACGGGATAGAGAGTATTAAAACCCTGTCCCGGCCGGAGGTGCGAATCCTTTTAGCAAAACTGAAAGCCAGCACTGCTGATGTCCTAAAAACTCAAGAATCAGAAGGCCGGGAATGGCTGAGCGAGACGGAAGCCCATGAGAAGTGGGAGGCCTGGCGGGCGAGGTTTTTCATGCCTGCAAATATTATCCAGTTCGGGGACAAAACAAAAAGGCCATCGAAGAA
>JAFGBY010000004.1 GCA_016932915.1 Acidobacteriota bacterium
ACCTTAAAAACAAAATATATTTAGAAATATCTTTGTTCCAGCCCATATTAACCAACTTTAGCACACCAATTAGGGCACATAACTGTATAACTTTATGTAAAACGCTTAAAAAAGGAAAATAGTTCATTTGTATAGGTAAAAAATGTGAAAATTATCCATATTTTTTTATCTCAAACACCCAATTGACAAATAATTAACCTCAGGCAATAAATTTATTTTAATTTTCATTACAAGCTGAGTGATAAAGACAATCAGATTTTATAGAACAATGATTTATTATTTCAGGTATTTGGAATAGTTAATGAATGGAATCGATTTTATCTTTTAAGTTAGATGTATAAAATAAGAGTTTATAAACAATATGGAATCTTTGGGAACAAAATACTTATCTAATTTAAGCACGCCTGTGTAAGAGAATGTTTTTTCAAGAACTTAATTCATGTGCCCCCCCTATATTCACCATCTATCGATAAGTAATTTAAAGTGTCAGAAGATAATACTAAGTCCTATTGATTATTATAAATATATGTAATCTATGTTACAATAAGTCAGTTGTCTGATCCAAGGGGACGTATTTTTATTAAAAGGAGGGAATACACTTTGAATAAAAAAATGTATATGTTTGGAAGTCATGTTTGGCTTATAGTATTATTTTTCATTTTGCTGACAGGTCCATGCTTCGCAGGATCATGGATAAAAGAATTCAGTGCAACTCAGGGTACATCATCATTCTTCAAGATTATTAAAACAGCCGATGGTAATTATGTAATGATGGGTTCGACAAATGTTGAGAGCCCGACTTCCGGCCAGAATATGGATGGTATGAATATCATCCTGGTTAAAATCACTGAATCTGGACAGGAACTCTGGAGAAAGGTTTATGGCAGCGGCGGGTATGATGATGGCTATGGCTTGACCGAAGCAGCAGATGGAAGCCTGGTGGTTACCGGTGAATGGGATAGTAGAGCAGGTATGTTCAAAACCGATGCCAATGGTAATTTACTCTGGTCACTGAAGCTGGATGTATTGGAAGGTACAGCATATGCTGTTGTGGAAACAGATGAAGGAGATTTCCTGATTCTTGCTGAATCATGGAGAGAATCTTATAATTCCTACAGGGCATTCATTGCCAGAGTTGACACATCGGGAAATATCATCTGGGACAGATCGATCAGCTATGATGGTTTTGATCTCTGGCCGAGTGATTTATGTAGGTTAGGCGATGGTAATTATGCTTATACTGGTATCATCTATTGGGGATCTGATATGCAATTGGCATATATTGTCAAGATAGATCCTGAGAACAATATAATATGGTATAAAAGGCACAGGCCTGAAGGATTTGATTTTTATACTAATGGCATAGAGGTAAAATCTTTTGGCTCAAATGATCTTATATTTCTTGGATCATATGATAGGTACTGGTGGAGATCTTCTACTCGAGAAGATGCAGCATATTATGTAATGAGGATGGATCATCACACGGGTGAGCCTATTTGGGTTCATAAGAGCGCACATGGAAGGATTGATTTTGGAGATTTCAACGCAGGATTTACAGTATTGCCTGATGAGAGCATAGTATTCGCCGGATCTTCTTATAACAATGTAAGATATGTAAAACTGGATCCGAATGGAAATGAGCTCTGGGCATATAAGTACATAGGTATCAATTCCAAGGTCACATTTAACAGCGTTGTCCAGACCAGCGATGGTGGTTTTATCTTCGCCGGTATGAATCAGTACAAGTTACTTGCTGTAAAAACCGAAGCGGACGGCAGCGTAAATTCACCATACGTTGAACCAATTCATGAATCTAATATTGACCTTAATATGACAGTTCCAGATATTAATAAAGAAACACCGCAGACAGAAATAAAACGTAAGAAACATTTTAGTGAAATTGAGCGATGAATCTGTAATTTGCAGAGTATTATAGCGCTAATTTAAAAGAGAGAATGCATATCTAAAGTCTGTGTTCTCTCTTTTTTTTTCAGCAATTAACTATTTTCTGTATTTACGCTTCCCACAATTCCCAGTTTTTTGTTTCGGCATTAAATTTCATCTGCAAATTTTTTTTACAAGAGGAGCAGGTAAATGTGGTAGGATTTTTTGTGTCGAAGTCTTTGATCTGGTTCTCGGCGCCGCAACCGGAACACTGGAAATCAATAGTTAAAAGGTTATTATTTTCTTCATATACGACATTTATTATTTGAGCCATTTATAACCCCTTGTTTTTCAATATAATACAATTTTACCAGTTTATTACCTTAATTCAAGTTTAACGGCAATAATTCATTACTACAGAAAAGTCGTTAAAATTCTTACTGTTGATAATTGAAGAGACTCCCACTATAATCAAATTATCATTGATGATTAGTTAGGTAAATCAAAACTTCGTTTATAACTAGGTAATATGTACCAGGGAGTGTTCTAGTGTCAAAATCTTTTATAAAAACTATACTTATCGTCATCCTCATTGGCCACGGAATAGGACATGCAATGTGTTTTTTCCCTCTTTTTGGTTTTAATTTAAGTAAAACTCATTCAAGCGATTCGTGGTTGCTTACCAGCCTATTAGGTGAAACAGTATCTAAAATTGCTTATGTTTTAATATGGGCCACAGCATTGATATTATTTGTTTTAGCCGGCTCTTCTCTCGCCGGCTGGGTAATGAGCGCCACAGTCTGGAAAGGCCTGGCGATAGCTGCATCCGCGGTTTCTCTGGGCGGATTAATATTGTTCTGGAATTCATTTCCATTCCTTAGTCCAAATAAAATAGGAGTTATTGCTGTCGACCTGTTTTTCCTGGTTTCACTGCTTTTCACAGATAAGCTATCCGATTTATAAAAAGGGAGGGGGATAAGTGAAAATACTTGCGATAATGGGTAGCCCGCATAAGGGCAATACATATGAAGTTTTAGAGAGAATCGAGAAACAGCTAAAAGGTTACTCAAATGTCGATTTCGAATATATCCATCTTAAAGATCTTGATATTAAACCATGTAAGGGATGTTTTGTATGTTTCCTTAGGGGGGAGGAGAAATGTCCTCTGAAGGATGATGTGAGGTCTATTGCTTCAAAAATGGATGAAGCGGATGGGGTAATCTTCGCCACACCTGTATATTCGATGCATGTTTCTTACCTGTTGAAGAACTTCATTGACAGGATTTCTTATAATTTTCACAGGCCAAGATATTTCGGAAAATATGCCCTGAATGTAGTTGTTACAGCGAATATGGGGATGAAAGATACTTTAAAATATCTGAGTGGCCTCACCTTGTGCTGGGGATTCGAACAGACCGGTAAACTTGGTTACTGGATGGCGCCGAAGAATACTACGTTACGAGTTTTCAAGAAGAATAAAGTCAATACTGAAAAGGAAGTGGAAAAGTTCTATAGGGCTATCAAGGAAAACAGGAAAAGAAAACTTACTTTTATCGATTATATAATGTTTCATTCGACCAGAGCGATTTTTTCGAAAAGTGGTGAGTTATCCCCAACTGATTATAAATACTACAACGATAAAGGCTGGTTCGATAAAAAGAAAAAGTACTTTTTTGATCATATCCAACATAATCCCATAAAATCGGGAATCGCCAGGTTGATGGGAATAATGATGGGAAGACAATTGGAGAAGTCACTAAGAAAATCAGGCAAGTAGAATATCTTTGAAAATAGCTTACTTTCCCTGAATGGATTTTTATGCATTTCGCGTATATATTATTAAGTAGGTATACTATGGTAATATATTTCAAGACAGGGACACATCTAAGGGAAAATCTTAAACCCGATATAGATTTTTATACCCGTAAGGTAGATACAAAAGAAGGTCTTACTATCCTGGAGATTATAAAAGCGATTGATTTGGATGTGTCTGAAATTGCATTCGCTTGCTCTGATAATACTGTAAAAAAACTGGATTACAGACCTGCGGAAGGAGAGATTATAACGCTTTTACCACAGATTTCCGGCGGGTAGATTTAACCTGGTTTTTAATTATATTTAGATGCTTATTTTGATAAGAATTTAAAATAATAATTCAGTATTGCCTTTATGGATTAATTCTTCATCAACAATAATTGTGACGGAAAAAAGAGAATCGGTATCTTCTGCAATAACCATTGCATCTTCTTTACTGAAGATTCTGTTTCCTATCGCTGTTGCCCAGGCATCGGCTAAAATTGGGTCTTTATCAACTACGGTTACAAGGTCAGCTTTACCATAACTGAATGAATGCCCGTACTTCCCCGATGAGCTCGCAACCCCGAATCTGCCGGAAGGGATTTTCAGGAAAACGTCCGCATCGAATTTTCCCCAGCCCGGATAGATGGAGATTATTGTCTCTTGATCTGAGATTAGTGCTATATCTCCTCCATTTTCTATTATCAACTTTCCTCTTTCCCGTGAAAGCTCGCTCAATAAAGATTCTGCTACAGCCCCTGCGACCGATGCCATGGGGCCTACTCCTGCTTTTACTGAAGCCTCAATCATTCTTTGAATCACAGGCTTATCAGTCTCTTTTTCCCACGGAGTCAGTGTTGTTATATAATCAGGATGGATAAGAATATAATGATCCAAATCATTATAGATTTTGCTTAGGCAATTCTTGGTCTGTTCTTTCAGAAAATCGGACTGGTAATGTTCAGAGAAGGAGACCCGAAGCCGAGTCTCCCTGAATTCAATTTCAAAGTGTCCCATGCAGTCGCTTGCAAGGTTTCGATAAGCAAACATCTGTCAGCCTCTGAATGATCCCTGTCTGCCGAATTGAGGGAGATCAAGAACAGGTTTTGTAAGTAAGAATTCTCCCTGAATAATCCGTTCTTTCATTAATCTCATTATTTTCCTGGATTCTGTGATATTCGTCATCGTACGCGCCGGGACAGTTTTTCCATTCAGTTCAACCCGCCTGGAGTAGAGTTCTTCATAATTAATTTGCTTTATAACGTTTCCGGTTGCGTAATCGATGAGTGATGTTTTTATCTCATGGTTTCGGATAGAGACTCTCTTCGCGATATCCTCATCGAGGACAGGAATAGCGGCTGCTATAGCAAGCGCTATGCTTACACCATATCCGTGGATATAAATCGCTTTTATATATTCGCTTTTCATATTCCGTAAGTCCGCAATAATGGCAATAGTTCCAGCCGGCCCGAGAGGCAATCCAGTTTCCGGATCTTTAACCTTTTCACTGTTGAATTGAGTTCCTTCCCAGGCGATATAGCCATCCCCGCCACCAAAGAAAATCCGGCTGCCGACACCGAGCGTTCTGAATTCGGGATCATTAAGGAGAGGGGAGAGTTCGCCGGTAGTGGAAAAATTCACACAGCCGAAATCCGGTTTTAACGCACCCATGTAAGTCCATAATTTCTTATCGGATGAATTTGTGGCGGCGTTGTAGTTCTGATATGCGTTCCTTGGGTTAAAGAAAAACGCCTGGTTGAGAGTTTCGAGCCTGATATCACCGGATACTTCGTTCCTAGGATAACAATCCGATGGTTTTCCCTTTGCTTCCAGGTGTACACTTTCACCGGAGATAAGCTTTTGTATTACATGGGCTCCGCCGAATCGTGGATTTTCCGGATTCTCTTCAGTGGCGCCTAGGTAAATATCCGCAGCTGCTATTCCTCCGTATGCCGGGACGCCATCTAAAGTTACCTTCTGGAACTTCATTGGCGGTTTAGTATGCCCGGTATTAATAAAAATCCCACTGGAGCACATAGGGCTGAACGTCGCTGTCGTGACCACATCTACTTTCTGTGCGATCTCTTTAGGATTGTTTTCTTCAGCGAGTTTCTTTACTTCGGAAGCGGTTAATACAATAGCCTTTCCGCTTTTTATACGGCTGTTGATTTCATCTATCGTTTTCATTTAAAAAACTCCCTGTGAATTGCTTTAACCGCATCTGAGCAGTCATCTTTTTTTACAATAAAATATGTTGCAACACTGGATGCGCCGGCTGAGATGATATTAACATTGATCTTCTGTTCATATACTGCACTGAATACCCTGGCTGCAATTCCCGGCTGATGGAGCATCCCTTCACCAACAACTGCAATCAAGCTCATATCTTTAATTACTACAATATCGTCGACATAACTAAGGTTAAGTTCTCTTACTACATCAGCAGCCTTGTCTATATCTTCAATATCGAAAAGAAGATTAATATTAGTCTGTGCTGTGATAATTGATTTGATATTGATCTTGGCATTATTAAGGGCTGTCGCAGTTTTCGCAATAATACCTGGTTTGACGCCAACTCCCGAGCCTCTCATCTTCAGGATAGCTATGCTGTCATTACTGGTTACGCTTTTGACAACACTCTCAGTGATTTCGGGATGATCATTGATTATTGATATTGGATCAAGTGTATCACCCACTTCATCAATATTGAACAACCTGATCTGTATCCCATCTTCGTGTAGAGGTTCAAAAGTACGGGGATGAAGAATCTTTGCCCCAAAATAAGATAATTCCGCAGCCTCTTTATATGTCAATTGCCGGAGAGGAACTGCATCGCTGATCAACTTTGGGTCCGCGCTCATATATCCAGCCACATCTTTCCATATATCGAGATATTCCGCACGTACGCATCTTGCTATTGACGCCGCTGAATAATCGCTTCCGCCACGGCCCAGTAGAGTGATCTTATTGCTCTCTGAAATCCCATAAAAACCGGGCACTATATAGATTTTATCCTGGTTAAAATGGCCCGCGACATGAGCGGCGCATTTTTTAAAATTTACTGTTGCGTTATGAAATTCACCATCAGTGATGAGCCCGATTTCCTCCGGCATTACACATTTGGATTCCAATCTCTTGCTTGAAAGGATTGCATTTAGTGTAATCGCTGAGAGTTTTTCACCATAACTGAGTGTGAGGTCATATGCGAAATCAGGAATCTCATTAAGATAGTGCATACCGAGTAGGTATTTCTCCAATGTTAAAAGATGTCCTTTAATTTCTTCTTTTATCCTGTCCGCTGCCTGTGGTTGATCAATATGAAGATCGATTATGCTGTAATGGCTCTCTCTCAACCAGTCGATTAACTCCATAATCGCGTTCTCGTTTTCACGTATTTTTTCTAAGCCACCTATCAATTTATTGGTGACTCCAAAAAGGGCAGAGATGACAATAATAATTGGACGGTTGTAGAGCCCAATTACCTTCAGGAGTTTGTTGATATCTTCTTTGGTTTTTAGATTGGAACCTCCGAATTTTACTACTATCTTTTTCACAACGACCCTCCATATTTTTCAATAAAGAGTTCAGCGTTCTGAACGGAACCGCCTGCAGCGCCGCGGATTATATTATTCACAAGAAGGACAAAACCTATCTTTCCGTTTTCTTTACGAAGACGCCCGGTATAAACAGTCATACCTCCAGGATTTCCTTCAAAGCTTATAGCCGGTTGAGGCTGTGTTTCATCTTCAATATAAATAACCGGTTTCTTGGGTGTGGAATGGGAAACGAAATCCGCTTTAAAGTTTTTCCATGCTTCTTTTACATCTGCAAGGCTGGGTGTATCAGTGAATTTAAGCCAGACTGTCTCCAGGTGGCCGAACTTTACAGGTACTCTCACGCACGAAACAAGAATTACCGGATCAATGCCGAGAATTTTACACGTCTCGTAGACCATTTTTTCTTCTTCACCGGAAATATGTGGGATCAGGTTGCCCTGGATATCCATCGCTGACATACCAGGATAACCCGCTCCGGAGATCGATTGGTATGTGGAAACAGTGATTTCCTCTATTCCAAAACTTCTCAGAGGGGCTAGAGCAAGTGCCAGTCCTGTTGTCGAACAGTTTGCATTGGTAACTACAAAACCCTTGCCGGGAAAACCCTGATTTTCGATAGATTGAAGAGATTCTGCATTTGTTTCCGGTATTAAGATAGGGACATTTTCTTCACGCCGCATTGCACCGGCGTTGGAAAAAATATAAAATCCTTCTTTTCTAAGTTCCGGTTCCAATTTCGCTGCAAGATCGGAAGGCAGTGCGGAGAATAGTATTTTACACCCAGAGTTTTTAATAGCTTCAATTGAAAGGCTTGAAAGCTTTAAATCTTTGATATAACCGGGCATCGAGCAGGGCATAAGCCAATGTACCTCCTCGCTATACATCTTTCCCTCACGAGAATCGGAAGCTCCGATGTATTCAACCGAGAAAAGCGGATGCTCACGAAGCACCCATACGAAAGCCTGGCCGACTGAGCCTGTAGCTCCAAGTATCCCTGTTTTTACCCTGTTCATATCTAACCTCTCTAGATAAAAAATTACGATAATCTAAAACAAATAGACTTTTAATGCAAATATTATTTAAATAACTCATCTATAGTTCACAATATGAAATAACTTGACAAATATTATCGTAATTGCATAATGTGAGTGCTTTTTGAGAGTATAGTTTTGTGTAAACTATTGAAAATGAATAATAACATGGGGGCATGTTAGTAACTGATACTTTAATAAAGTATCAGGATAAATATAATCGGAGGCAGAAATGCATCGTGAGTATTGCATCTATAGTTATATTTTAATTATTATAGGATTAACTTTATTTATTTCTTCCGTGGGGATAGCCCAGACCACCTGGAATGTTCCTGCGGGAGGAGATATTCAAAGCGCGATTGATTCAGCGTCAGCCGGGGATACTGTTCAGCTTGAGGCTGGTACATATACCGGGCAGGTTAGAATCTATAAGAACAACATTACGCTCAGGGGAGTGGGATCAACATCTGTTATTCAGGCTGAACCCTCGATGGTTTGGTCTTTTACGCTGACCTATACTTATAAACCTGTTGTCGGGCTGGATAATGTTTCCGGGATTGTCATCGAGGACCTGAAGATTGATGGCCTTGGCCTTGGTGGGACAAATAACCGGTTTACGGGTGTGGGTATCTGGAATTCATCTGCCACACTTCGTAACCTGACCATCACCAGGATGCGCGATAACCCATTCGGCGGCGTTCAGCATGGATATGGTGTAGAGGCGAGAAATAATACCGGCAGCTCTTATAGTGTGACAATACAAAACTGTGATATAAACGATTTCCAGAAAAATGGCATCGAGATTCGAGATTCAGGGTATCATGCCACTATCAGTGGAAATACAGTTACTGGACACGGACCGACCAACCTGAATGCTCAGAATGGAATCGTAATTGTAGGAATCGATGCTACAGTTCAGAATAATACACTTTCCGGTTTCCATTATACCGGTGGTACATGGTCATCGACAACTATTCTTTATATGTCCGGCGCCAGCGGCACAGTTACCGGTAACACACTTACCAGCGGTATTCAATCGGGGATATACGGTTTAGATGCGGGCCCGATGACGATTACCAATAACCGTGTAACCATTACCAGCTTGATAGCGGGTGTTTATTACTCAGGTATTGCCTTCGGTGAATATTATTCCAGTGGGCATTTCAACGCTGTCATCAGTAATAATACATTGACCGGTAACGGGAATTCGCTTGCACTTGGTATGGACCTGTTCACTAATGCCGGGACGATATCAGTTACAGGCACCGGTAATTCTATCACCAATTTCGGGACAGGTATTTCTATTTATGAAGGCAGTGCGGGGACAATCTCGTCATTATCTATAAATAACAGCGATATAGTCGGCAACACGGATTTCGGAGCATCCAGTAACACATCAGTAGCAGCTGACCTCACGAATAACTGGTGGGGCGCGTGTGATGGACCCTCAGGTGTAGGCACCGGTTCAGGGGATGCTGTAACTGCAAATATTCTCTACAGCCCGTGGGGATGCCTTTCCAATCCGCCAACTGCTGTTATCGATGCTCTTCCGCAGGCCGGCCTGCTGCCACAGCTCGATGTAATATTTGACGGCACTGGCTCTTACGACCGTGACGGAACAATCAGCAGCTGGAACTGGTCCCTCGGTAACGGAAGCACTGCAAACGGGCCGACAGTAAGTGGTGTATATCATAATGTAGGATACTATACTGTACGCCTGACTGTTACCGATTCCAGCGGGCAGAGCGGTTCAACTACCACGCAGGTCGGATTGTTCGATCCAGCGAATCTTGAGGTTGTTTTATCCGGCAGTGAAGAGCCTGTCATCCTCCGCGCCAACGGGGAAGGGCAGGTTGTACTTTCTTTTTATATCTATGATAAAAGCACAGGGCAGCCGATATTGTTGAATTTTGGGCCGTCAATACAGACGGGTTATGGAACATTATCCGGCAGTTTATCCTTTAATCCGAGCACGGGCGCTTACTCACAGACTCTTATCTCTGGCCAATATGGAGGAGATACTGTAAGTATAGTCGTCGATGGGAAGTTAATAGATTCCATCAGCGTACAATATCAGTGGCCGCTTCCTCCGGTTGGTATTATGGTGGAAGATATCCTGAACAGGTCTCTTTTTAAAGGTCAATGGTACAAAAAGATAACATGGTCTCATAATCCTGATCAGTATTATCAGATCAAGACATACCGTGTTTACAGAAGTATAGATAGTATAAACTGGGTTCTTGCGGGCGAGGTAAGTTCAGATAAGACTGAGTTCTTCGACGGTAGCTACACAGCAAAAATGTCCTATATCTACAGATTGACTTCAATAGACACCGCAGGATACGAATCAGAAAAATCAGGAAACTGATTTCAAATAGGTCATCTACATCTGATATAGTATTTAATAAAAGTAAACACTGTACTATTACTGCAATTCTGGTATTGTAATTTATTGCCAATGAGGGTCAATATGCATTCCAGAGTTGTAGTATTACTTTCTTCGATCATAATTTCATTATTTTCTCATTCTTTATTGGCAGAGTATATCGAGATAAAAGATAAGAACGGAGACATTATTTTGTCTTTTTATACTTTCGATACCGATAATTATTCCGAGAAAAGAACAGAGACTGAAATTATCGTTAAATTTGAAGCACAGGAAATGATATGCAATATCACTATTGCTCAAGCTGAACCCACAGGATCCGATAAAGAAGATATAGTTACCCAGGAGTATAGAAAAATTTTAAAACTAATTGATTATCGATGGGATTATGGGAGTAATGATAAGTATGATTTTTTCAAACTTAACAATACTAGAGCAGACAATTTTATAGTAAATTATTATTTCGCTGTTTATAAAAAATGGAGAATAATGATTAAATATTATTCAGATTGCAAAACACCTGCACTTAGACGAGTGATTAAAATATTTGAATTATCATTGACATTTGGTGGACCAGCGCCAAATACAAGTGAAAAACAGGATACCGAATAGCAAAAATCCTGAGTACGGCTTCATTTTAATATTTATCAACCCCGAATGTCCCAATAAAACTAAGACTTTTTCATTTCTTTTAGTTGCTTACTTGTTTTTTCTTTTTCAGATGCACATAATGAAGGTAGTTAGAGTATGCGTTTTTTCTGATTGGAGGGTAATTGAGTAATACTGAGCGTTATCTGCGCCAGGAAAAGATAAATGGCTGGGATCAGGATAAGCTTGCTTCCGCTTCTGTGATGATAGCCGGTGTCGGCGGGTTGGGTTCTGCAATTGCGACATATCTTGTCTCGGCAGGCGTAGGTACGGTAAGGCTTGTCGACAGCGGACGTGTAGAGGAATCGAACCTGAACCGCCAAGTGTTATATACTGAAATCGCTGTGGGCGCTCCTAAGGTCGACGTTGCCGCTGCAAGGCTTGGAGTGATCAACTCGGATATTACAATAGAGCCTGTATTCATGAGCATTACAAAGAATACGGTTACTGAGATCGCTTTCGGCGCTGACCTGATAATCGATGGCCTTGATGACGACGAGACCAGGCATATTCTCAATAAATACTCTGTTGAGAATCAAATACCTTATCTGTACGGCGCTGTGCAGGAATGGGAGGGTTATGTATCATTTTTCAATCCCCCTATTACTCCCTGCCTCGCATGCCTGAATGTGCCGAGGGCGCAGGAGAAAAAACAAAACCAGCAGGTGCTTGGTGTTGCCTCCGGCCTTATCGGGCTGCATCAGGCTACGGAAGCGCTGATATTCTTGAGCGAGGGAAGGGCAACCCTTTCCGGCAAGCTCATGATAATGGATTGTAAAAGACATTCAATTGAAATAGTCTCGTTGGGGATTGATCCCTCATGCCCGGTCTGTTCTGGACGTTTCTGAGTTTTTAGCTCTCCTGCCTATTTAAAAAATCCCCTAGTTCGTATATCCTTGTATCAAAGGAGAAGATAATGATTAAAGCTGATTCAGTGCTTGTTGATATAAGAAAGATTGTTACGCCTAAGGGCCCGGCCCCTCTGCTTAAAGATAAATTGGCTGAACTCCACGTTATGGAAAACATGGCGATTGCATCGAAGGATGGCTTTATCGTCTGGATAGGCCCGGAGGATGAACTGACTTCGAATGTTGAAGTCCAGGGGAACTGGTACTCCGCTGGCGGCGGGACAGTTCTGCCTGGCTTTGTAGACCCTCATACTCACCCGGTTTTCGGGGGGAACAGGACAGCCGAGTTCAATATGAGAATCCGAGGCAAGAGCTATAGCGAAATAGCGGCAGCGGGCGGCGGCATCCTGAACACCATGAAAGCGACCAGGGAGGCGGAGGAGAAAGACCTCATTGCCGACACCTGGGAGCGGCTGAACACGATGCTGACAGAAGGAATTACTACGATAGAGGGAAAGTCCGGTTACGGGCTGGATACGGAATCCGAGATCAAGCAGCTCTCCGTAATTGAACAGGTAGATAAAGTGCATGCAATCGATATCGTCCCGACTTTCCTCGGGGCGCACGAATACCCGCCGGAATATAAAAATGACCATGAAGGTTATATAAAGATATTAATCGAGGAAATGCTCCCGGCTGTGAAAGAAAGCGGGCTTGCGAAGTACTGCGATATCTTCACGGAAGAGGGCGTATATTCCATCGAGGAATCACGCAGAATCATGCGGGCAGCGAAGGATATGGGCTTCGAGCTCAAATTCCATGCCGATGAGATGACCGACCTCGGCGGCGGTAAACTGGCTGCAGAACTCGGCGCAGTCTCAGCTGATCACCTTATGTTTGTTTCCGATGAGAGCATCAAGGCGATGGCGAAGAGCGGGACAGCGGCTGTATTGCTGCCCGGAACCAGTTTTTTCCTTATGATGTCCAACTACGCACCGGCGAGGAAGCTGATAGAGAACGGCGTCCCGGTTGCGCTGGCTACAGATTTTAACCCTGGCAGCAGCCACACTCAGTCGATGCAGATGATAATCACGCTTGCCTGCCTGAATATGAAGATGACTATCGAGGAAGCGATTTCCGCAGCGACTATCAACGCGGCATATGCTATCGGCCTTGGCGACAAAGCAGGGAGTATAGAAGTCGGCAAATGGGCAGATATGGCGATATTCGATTTTAAAGATTACAACGAGCTCGTATACAACTGGGGTGTCAACCATGTCGAGAGGGTGATTAAAAAGGGCAGCCTGGTATATATCCGCCAGCAGAATTTTTTCAACACATTATCGGGTCCGTCTTCAGGTAAGTTTTTATGATCGAGTTCATTAATAATGGTTTCAGGAAAAGCCTCGCAGCAGTCCTTTTTGATATGGACGGTGTGATCACCGATTCCATGCCGTGGCATCATATCTGCTGGAATGAGGTACTCGAGCGCAGGGGTATACACCTCAGCAAAGAGGAACTCTATAAGCGTGAGGGCGAAAAGGGATTTACGACTATTCAGAATATCTTTATGGATAAAGGCAAAACGATTACTGAGGCGGAAGCTGAGGAATTATTAAAGGAGAAGGAAGTCCTGTTTCACAAGAAGGCCAGGATTCAGCTCTTCAGTGGTATCGAGGATTTTATATTTAGGCTTGCCGGTTTAGGAGTGAAGGTAGGATTGGTTACTGGCACCAGCATGGGCGAGCTTATTAAACTGTTGCCGTCCGAACTGATTGAGATTTTTAAAACTATTGTAACGGGTGACAGGGTATCAAATGGGAAACCACACCCGGAACCGTACCTGAAAGCATTGAATGAAATCGGTGTGGAAATCGAATCGGTTGCCGTTATCGAGAACGCGCCGCTTGGGATAAAGTCAGCGAAAGCGGCTGGAGTGTTCACCATTGCAGTTCAAACATCGCTTGGGGAGGAATACCTCAGGGAAGCGGATGTGACCGTGAGGGATCACCTGACATTGTTTTCAATGTTCAGCAATAATTTTTAGTTTTAATTCGAGGAGGTCACGATGAATAAGATGATCATCGCTTTGATCCTTATTACAGGATTACTCGGGATCCTGCCTATCCATGGGGAGACGGTCAGGAAATCGGCTCTTTCCGGATCATGGTACCCCTCAGACGCTAAAGTTCTGAAAACTGCATTGACAAAACTTTATGAAAGTATTCCGGAGAGTAAATCAGGCAAAGAGATAAAAGGCCTGATACTGCCGCACGCTTCGTATTATTATTCCGGCAAAGCTGCTGTAACAGCCTACAGCCTGATCAAACATCAAAAGATCAGACGGATTATTATACTTGCACCAACCCATACCCAATATATCCGGGGCGCTTCAGTACCGGAATATGATTACTACGAGACTCCACTCGGTAAGGTGCCAATGGATAACGAGGTTATAAAGAAGCTCAGGAGCTCCGGCCTGTTCCAAAACGTCCAGAGCGCACACACGCAGGAACATTCTATTGAGATTCAATTACCACTTTTACAAATGATACTTAAAGATTTTAAAATAGTGCCGATTCTAATCGGCCAGGCTGATGCGAAGGATGCCAATAAATTGGCGGATGCTCTCAAACCGTTTATCAATAATGAAACACTTGTTATCGCCAGTTCTGATTTTACTCATCACGGCTCCCGTTTTGGGTATGAACCGTTCAAAACCGATCAGAAGGACAAATTGAACAACCTGGATCATAATGCATTCAAATATATAGAAAAAATGGATGCAGAAGGATTTTTAAATTATGTAAATATCTCAGGAGCTACGATTTGCGGAGCAAGGCCGATAACAGTATTAATCGATCTGATGAAACCAGCAGAAGTGAAAGAGATTACATATTATACCTCGGGTGATGTAACCGGGGATTGGGACAGCTCTGTAAGTTATCTTGCTGCAGTGTTTTATCCCGGGAAAGAAGGGAATAAACCTGAAAAGAAGAATGTAAAAAAGAAAGAGAAAGGGAACGATATGTCCGTAATGCTGAATCAGGAAGAGAAGGTGACACTCCTTAAACTTGCAAGGGAGACGCTTGAACTGTGGGTAAAGGAAGAGAGAATACCGGACGATGTTGAATCCCGGTATAACATAACCGATACCCTTAAATTGGAAACGGGCGTTTTTGTCACACTGAAGATGAGGGGGAATTTACGTGGTTGTATAGGGTTTGTAACTGGTCGCGAACCGACTTATAAAGCTGTGATGGCTAATGCTGTGAACGCGTCAACACATGATCCCCGGTTTTCCCATGTGACACCTAATGAACTTAATAAGATAGATATCGAAATTTCGGTCATGACGCCACTCGAAAAAGTTAAAGATGTAAGTGAGATTGAAGTTGGCAAACATGGCCTTGTGATGAAAAAAGGATACAACAGCGGGCTCCTGCTGCCGCAGGTTCCTGTGGAGTGGAAGTGGACGCGTGATGAGTTTCTCACTCAGACCTGCCGTAAAGCCGGGCTGTCCGGTAATTGTTGGAAGGATAAAGATACAGAGATATTAAAATTCTCCGCGCAGGTATTCGGAGAAAAAGAATAAATATTAATCGCCTTGTTGATATTCGAGCAGGGTGGATAATACAGAAAGGATAATGATGAATCAATCTGAAAAAGACGAACTGAGCGCCAAGAGGCTGCAGGAGAATCTGTCTAAAATTAAAAATACAATCCTCGTACTTTCGGGGAAGGGCGGAGTAGGGAAGAGCACCGTCGCTACTAATATTGCTATAAGCCTTGCTAAAGCGGGTAAGAAGGTCGGCCTTATGGATATTGATATTCACGGGCCGTCGATTCCTATTATACTCGGCATGGAGAACGAAAAACCCCAGGCAACTTCAGAGGAAGAGATTATACCGATCAATTACCAGGATATGTTGAAGGTAATCTCAATCGGATTCCTGCTGGATAGTCAAAGCGATGCAGTCATCTGGCGCGGTCCGTTAAAGCATGGCGTGATCCGTCAGTTCCTCTCCGATGTAAAATGGGGCGAATTGGATTACCTTATAGTAGATTCACCTCCGGGAACGGGCGATGAACCGCTCTCTATTGCGCAGATGCTCGGAAAGGGAGCGAAAGCTGTCCTCGTTACAACACCTCAAAAAGTATCCACAGAGGATGTGAGGAAGAGTATAACCTTCTGCCGTCAATTAAACCTTGAGATAATCGGAGTCGTCGAGAACATGGCGGGATTCGTATGCCCTAAGTGCGGCAAGGAGACGAAGATATTCAAGAGCGGCGGCGGGAAATACCTCGAGGATAAGATGAACGTCAAACTGCTCGGCTCGATCCCTATCGACCCGGCAATCGTTGAAACCACAGATGACGGGATTCCTTATCTTCTGAAATATGACGCTAGCCCGGCATCACAGGAATTCGCGAAAGTAATCAAACCGTTGCTGACTCTGGACAAATAATATGCATGATAATGATGAGAAAGCTATTGCTGAGTATCATAAGAGAAGACAGAAGTATATAGACCTCGGTTTCAACCAGTATGAAACAATGGAATACCTTGTCGACCTGATGGAACCTATTGATGGGACTGTTCTCGAAGTTGGAACAGGGAGAGGTCTAACAGCTATAACTATAGCCCGGCATGCGCTACTTACTAGTGTTGATATTGATGCAGAGGCCATCGATTTTGCACGGAAGCTCGCGGAATCAGAAGGGCTTTCAAACCGGATAGAATTTATCGAAAGAGATATTACAACCGATCCTTTTCCCACCGACAGTTTCGATTATGTCTTCTCTACCATTGCTTTTCATCACTATGACGATCCTGTAAAAATGATAAACCTGTTATGCAGCATAACCAGGAAGAAATTACTGGTAGCCGATTTTAACGATAACGGATTCAATATTGTGGATAAAATGCATAAAAATGAAGGGCATGAAGAACACGGCAGAGGAAAGCTGGATATTAGTGTTGCGGGGGATGTTATGCATCAGAACGGTTTCACTGTCGAACGGTTTGAGAATGATGTAGTTATAACATACATCGGAACAAAACTGTCGTTATAGTGTATTTTCTGACACGGTGATTGTATACTGGGGCTGAGAATCCGGTAATAAACCGGGCTAAATAGTAGCAAATAAAGGACAATATCAGAAATCAGATGGGATTGAATCATCCTTATTAATGGCATCCGTTTTGCTTTAGATTCAGTGCGCGAATCGGGTTGGTATGAAACAGAAAATTGATATTTTAAAAGGACAATCTTAAATAATGGTTCAGAAACTGGAAATTAAAGGCGGTATTCCTCTTGCAGGAGAGGTGAGTATTGGTGGGGCCAAAAATGCTGCGCTTCCTGCCCTGGCGGCTTCGCTGCTTACAGAGGAAGAAGTAGTAATTAAAAACCTGCCTGAGGTTCGCGATGTTGATACTATGCTCCAGCTGCTTGAATATATGGGAGTCAGTTACGAAAGAGAATCCGACTCTGTTGTAAGAATGAAGGCAGGAGCACCATCAGAGGATGTCGCGCCGTATGAAATGGTCAAGAAGATGCGCGCATCTGTTCTCGTACTTGGGCCGTTAACTGCGCGTTATGGAGAAGCCAGGGTATCTCTGCCTGGCGGATGTGCAATTGGGGTGAGGCCGATTAACCTTCATCTGGATGGACTGAAGAAGCTTGGCGCTGAGATCGAGATTGATCATGGCTATGTACAAACAAGGTGTAAAATACTTAAAGGCGCGGAAATAGAGTTCGAACAGGTGACTGTGACAGGCACTGAAAACCTGATGATGGCGGCCACTCTTGCCGAAGGGAGAACTCTACTCGATAACTGCGCGATAGAGCCGGAAGTAACAGACCTTGCGAATATGCTTGTTAAGATGGGAGCGAAAATCGACGGCATAGGAACTAGGCGTCTGGTAATTGATGGTGTCGATAAACTGAACGGGATTGATTATGAAGTAATCCCTGACCGTATTGAAACCGGTACTTATATCGTTGCGGGGTTGATAACCGGTGGAGAAATAACGGTCACAAACTGCTGTCCTAAACACCTTGAAGAAGTCCTGAAAAAGATGAAGGAAGCCAACGCCGTGCTGGAAATCGGTGAAGATTATGTGCGGGTCAAACATTCGCCTGAGCTTAAAGGAACGAATATTAAAACCATCCCATATCCCGGCTTCCCGACCGATATGCAGGCGCAGTTTATGGCGCTGATGACCAGGGCGCAGGGTACCAGCGTGATAACGGAAAACATTTTTGAAAACAGGTTTATGCACGTTGCCGAACTGGTACGGTTCGGCGCGGATATAGTGATAGATGGGCATACAGCCGTCGTACGAGGGCCGAGCAAATTGATCGGCGCTCACGTCATGGCGACTGATCTTCGCGCGAGCGCGGGCTTGCTGCTCGCAGGGCTTGCCGCGGAGAACACAACCGTGGTGCACAGGGTTTATCACCTCGACCGCGGTTATGAAAAAATATGTAGGAAACTTGGAGGGCTTGGGGCAAGGATCAAAAGAGTCCCATAAAAAAATGACATATGTCATTTAAAGAATTTGATTTTATAAGGGATATCCGGACTAAATTCCGCGATACGGACTCGGAGCTTACGCTCGGTATCGGGGACGATACCGCTATACTCAAAGCCGGATTGGGGCAGGACTTCCTTGTGACTACTGACCTGATGACTGAGGATATCCATTTCTCGCTCGAATATTTCGAACCGGAGGATATCGGGCGGCGTATTTTGGCAGCCAATTTAAGCGACATCGCTTCGATGGGAGGTAAACCGAGGTATTTTACTATCTCCATCGCCGTCCCACCTCACCTCAAGAAAGGAGATTTCCTTTCTCGCCTGACCGATGGGATTCATGAAAGTGCAGATATTTATAACGTCAAACTTATTGGAGGTGATACCTGTTCATCTAAGGATAAACTTTTTATAGACATCATGATGATCGGTTCATGTCCATCGGAGACTGCACTCAGAAGAAGTGACGCTAAGCCCGGCGACATAGTATATATCCTCGGCAAACTTGGCCGCGCCGAGGGAGGGCTGAGGTTATTCCAGGCAGGATGGCGTTTGTCTGATGGAAGGGCGATCAGCCCGGATGGGAAGATGCAGGGAACAATACGGGAACTGACTCTGCTGAAATGTATGTATTCGCACCTTAATCCACAGTCGATGATACAAGAGGGTATGATTCTCAGGGAATCGGGCCTCGTCAATGCGATGATAGATACATCGGATGGACTGTCGAGCGATATCTATCATATCTGCGAGGAAAGCGGTGTGGGGGCGATAATAAACAGTAGCGCATTTGATACCGGGTTTTTTAAACCGCTTTTGGATTCAGGGTTGGATTTTGATCCCAGGGATTTAATCCTGAACGGCGGTGAGGATTTTCTTCTACTCTTCACTGTGCCTGCGGAGAACAAGAATAAAATAGAAGACCTGTTGCTATCAAAAGGTATTCATGATTTCTCCAGGATAGGTATAATCACTGATGAAAAAATGAAGCTGAAGATAGAACAAAACAACGGAAAAATCTCAGAGATCAAACCATCAGGCTGGGAACATAAGTAATATCTTTTTTGTCTTTTGCCGACCTTAATATTTCTATCATTTCAAAATAATCCAAAAATATCATCTTTATTTCCAAGATTTGGCATCATTTTTGAAAAAATGACTTTACGTAAAGCTTTGAATATGTTAACTATATCTAAATTTTAGCGAAAGGTTGCTTGAATGAACAAATACGCTGTGATAATGGCAGGCGGTATTGGAAGCAGGTTCTGGCCAAGATCAAGGAAATCTCATCCGAAACAGTTTCTCAAAATCGGCAGCGATAAAACATTAATACAGGAAACAGTTGAAAGGCTGGCTCCGGTCATAAAACAGGAGCATATATATATTGTCATAAGCCGCGAACATTTTGACCTCGTAAGAGAGCAATTACCCGGGATTCCTGAAAAGAATATCCTCATTGAACCGGTCGGAAGGAACACCACCGCATGTATCGCTCTAGCAGCATACTATATAGCACGTGAGGACAAGGATGGCATTATGTGCGTCCTTCCCGCTGATCATAAAATCCTTGATAAGAATGCATACCATGAAAGGCTCAACGTTGCTATCGATGTTGCATCAAGGGAAGAATGTCTTGTGACCTTTGGGATCGTCCCCGAATACCAGGAGACGGGATACGGTTATATCGAACAGGGAGAGGTCTGCTGCAAAGAATTTGGATCGGGTATTATGAAGGTCAAACGTTTCTGTGAGAAACCGAATGCCGACAAGGCCTGGGAATATTATTCATCCGGGAAATATTTCTGGAACAGCGGGATGTTCATCTGGTCTGTTAATTCAATAATCAATTCAATCGAAAAACATATGCCGGCAACAGCAGACGCGCTGAAACCTATAATCGAAATCGAAGCAGGTGAACTGGATAATTTTCTGCAGAAGGTTTATCCCGACCTGGAGCCAATATCCATCGACTATGGTGTGATGGAGAAGGCGTATAATGTATATGTAGTTACTGGTACTTTTGGCTGGAGTGACGTGGGGAGCTGGCGGACACTGGAAAAAATGATCAAACCGGATCAACATGATAATTCATTCCAGGGTAATACCGTTGCGATAGAGAGCAGTAATAATATAGTTATTGGCAATAAACGTCTTGTTGCCCTGCTGCATGTAGATGATCTTGTGGTTGTTGAAACCGAGGATGCGCTCCTGATATGTTCCAAGGATAAAACGCAGGAAGTTCGTAAGGTAATCGATCATCTGAAAGATAAAGGTAAGGAGGAGTATCTATAAAGTGAGATGATAAAGAACATCGGAATTGACGGATTTCAGCTGAACCATTACGGTATTGGTACTTATCTCCGCAACACGCTCCGGCACTTGAAGGGGGTAGAGGATCAGCGTTATTTTGTGTTCTGTCATTCCAATGATGTATCTCAGATTGAACAGTTAAACCCGGAGCTGATACCGGTTAAATATGACAATTTCAATTATACTACTGCTGACCTCCTGAAGATTTCCCGCCATTTTAAAAAACTCGGCCTTCATCTTTTCCATGCCGTTCATTATATTACGCCGCTGTTTCACAAGCTGCCGATTATTGCCACCGTGCATGATATGCTGCCATTCGAATATCCCGGTTCTTATACAGAGATCGAACGCCGGGGCACACTGAAAAATATTGAGAAAACTCTTCAAAAGGCTTCTGCTGTAGTTTCTGTATCCAAAAGTACAAAG
>JAFGBY010000014.1 GCA_016932915.1 Acidobacteriota bacterium
ATAAAAACTCATATCTTTTTATTTATATGAATTCATTTTAATTTTTCCCAGAATAAAATTTTTTTCTGATCCCTTGACAAGCTATTTTAAACTGATAGGATTTCTGTTCTAATCGCTAATTTGGTAAGAGAGGCTTGGAATAGCGCTCGAATCATAAAAGCAAGTAACCAGTGGATCGTTGCATTTCCACTCGGCCGAAACCTAATATAATTCGAAAAGCAAATATCATGGAAACCTTTTTAAGGGGCACAGTGACGATCCCAACGCTAGACTTGTATAAAAATACTAAGTTTACACACTGATAAAATAAAATCACTTGAATAGGAGATGAAGAATGGCAAAGAGAAAAGTTATCATCATGGGCGCGGCTGGAAGAGATTTCCACAATTTCAATACTGTTTTCAGGGATAATGAAGATTATGAAGTTGTTGCTTTTACAGCTACCCAGATTCCAAATATTGATGATCGTAAATACCCAGCGGAACTCGCAGGGAAATTATATCCGAATGGTATACCCATTGAACCGGAAGAAAAACTCGTTGAGCTGATTAAAAAGTTTGATGCTGATGAAGTAGTCTTCGCTTACAGCGATATTCCTCATGAAGGCGTTATGCACAAAGCATCGATCGTAAATGCCGCCGGCGCTGATTTCAAACTGATCGGTACCAGAGACACCATGATCAAAAGCACCAAACCGGTTGTTTCTATCTGCGCAATCAGAACCGGTTGCGGAAAATCACAGACAACCCGTAAGGTTGCTGAGACATTGATCGCAAAAGGTAAAAAAGTTGCGGCTATCCGCCACCCGATGCCTTATGGCGACCTGGTAAAACAGCGCGTTCAGCGTTTTGCATCACTGGATGACCTTGATAAACATGAATGCACCATCGAAGAGAGAGAAGAGTACGAACCGCATATAGTTAAAGGCGTTATTGTTTTCGCCGGTGTTGATTACGAAGCTATCCTCCGTGAAGCCGAAAAAGAAGCGGATGTAATCCTCTGGGATGGTGGAAACAATGACACTCCGTTTTACAAATCAGACCTCGAGATCGTTGTTGTTGACCCGCATAGACCTGGCCACGAAGTCAGCTATTACCCCGGCGAAACAAATTTACGCCGTGCTGATGTTATCGTTATCAATAAAATCGATACCGCTGATGAGGAAGATATCCTTACAGTTCGTGATTCCATCCGTGAGATCAATCCGGATGCGATCGTTATCGAAGGCGCATCACCGCTCTTCGTTGATGACTGGGCACAGATCAGGGATAAAAAGGTTCTCGTTATCGAAGACGGCCCGACCCTCACACATGGTGAAATGCAGTATGGCGCTGGCGTTATGGCAGCCCTGAAATACGGCGCAGCTGAGCTTGTTGATCCCAGACCTTACACCGTTGGAACGATTACAGAAACCTTCGAGAAATATCCTGAGATCGGTGAGCTTCTCCCAGCGATGGGTTACGGTGACCAGCAGGTAAAAGACCTCGAGGTTACAATCAATAAAACTGAGTGCGACCTGGTAATTATTGCAACACCGATCGATCTCAGAAGAATCGTGAATATTAATAAACCAGCTCTCCGGGTCACCTATGAACTCGAAGAGATCGGCAAACCGAAACTTGCTGATGTTCTGGAGAAATTCTAATATAAGGCTTTAGAATACATTCGGGGGCGTTTTTTAACGGAACGTCCCCGATAGTTTTCACTGCAGGAGACTCGGATGACAGAGAAAAAAATTGCAGTTGTGGCTTTCGGGGGCAATGCCCTGCTTAGATCTGATCAGGATGGAACACAGGAGGAACAACAGGCCAATTCCGATGTTGCAGCTGAACGGTTGGTTGAGTTTATCCGCAACGGCTATGAACTGCTTGTCGTTCACGGCAACGGCCCACAGGTTGGAAATATAGTCCTCCAGCAGGAAGCAAAGAAAGATAAAATACATCCTTATACTCTGGATTATTGCGTGGCGATGACGCAGGGAAGCATGGGATTCATGCTGGAAAATTCTATCCGTTACGCATTTGCTAAAGAAAAGATTGAGAAAGATGTAATCACCATCGTCACACAGGTGATAGTCGATAAATCTGATCCCGGTTTTCATTATCCAACAAAACCGGTTGGCCCATTCTACAGCACTGAAGCAGCCAGGAAATTGATAAGCACCAAAGGCTGGTCGATGGTCGAGGATAGCGGCAGGGGCTGGCGTAAAGTAGTTGCCTCGCCAAAACCGGTGGAGGTTGTAAGCGAAAAGCATATCAGGGAACTTATTCATGCCGGAAGTATTGTAATCGCTGCTGGCGGAGGTGGGATACCTGTATATATAAATGAAGAAGGCCACCTCACCGGAATAGAAGCTGTAATCGATAAGGACTATGCCTCCAGTCTGCTCGGCAGCCAGATTGGCGCTGAGCTGTTTGTTATCTTGACAGAAGTCGAAGAAGTTTATATCAACTTCGGCAAACCGAATCAGGAAGCAGTTCGCACGATGTCGATAGAGACCGCACGGAAATATCGAGACCAGGGCCAGTTCCCGGCGGGAAGTATGGGGCCGAAGATCCAGGCCGCGATAGATTTTATCAAGAATGGCGGGAAAGAGGTTATAATCACAAAAGCGGAAACCCTGGCCGATGCCATTGCTGGAAAAACCGGAACAAAAATTATCGCAGACGATGCAAACTAGAAACTAAAACATTACTAATATAATAAAACAGGCAGCCCCGAGAGGCTGCCTGTTGTTTGAAGGAAGGACAGTTGAATTTAAAACTTAACCAGGTAACTCGCTTTGAAGAAGATTGACTGCGAGGTCTGGTAGTAATCACCGATTTCGTTTGTTCCATCCTGCCATGAACCATTCTGCCAATCCAGTTTTTCATGGTATGAGCCATATCCCAGATGCAATACAGTTCCAGGTACTAATTGATATGAGAGCAGCATGTCACCAAGGACAATCTTTCTGTAATCGTCATACTGGATATATGCCCTAAGGTATAGTTTGTCATTAAACTGATATGTGGTCTTCGAGCGCAGGATGTTGATGTCATATAAAGTTGAATCATCTTCCTGGGAATCCAGTTTGCTATAGGTGTAGTTAAAATATTGTGTGAAGTTCCCGGATGGTTGGATCGTGCAATCAAGATATAATTGTACCCTATCGCCTACCTGGGGATATACATCATCATAATATGGTCCTTCGCCGATTCGGAAATATGTGTAAAGATTCAACCATTTTGTCAGCTGTATTTCTCCCTGTGTGTGTAAGTAGGAACCTTCCAGCTGTTTTCCAGCCCAGTATTCACTGAATGCGCGATAATCAAACCTTATCCATGCATCTTTAATAAAGAACATCCTGAGAACAGCTATGACGAAATAGTCATCTTCGCCTGTTTCCAGGTCATGTGTGTACTGTCCCCAAAGGAAAGGATTGATTGAATGAATCCATGACCAGCCCTCACCTTCAGGGAAAAAAGAAGGACCGAAGTATGCAGTAACTTTATCCATTTTAGATCGTGAATAAAAAGCTGAGTCCATTTGAAAATCAGTATCGAGATGTTCCCACCATACACACATGCCAAGCGCCCTGGATGAGTAATCCCACTGAAGAGAATAGGCAGCGCCATCGGTCTCTTCAAGAGTTACTTTATCCTTGTTCAAACTCTGAATAAAATAACCCTGGAATATGTTACCATTCAGACGGTATTTAAAATCTGCACCGAATACCTGGTTGTAGCCCTCTGCGAAATCATTATTAGTGAAGATCGCTCCGATATAATTACTTTTTCCTATGTTGTATTTCACCCTGCCTGAGGTGAAGTATGCAAGTTTAT
This sequence comes from Acidobacteriota bacterium, assembly GCA_016932915.1. Lineage (GTDB taxonomy): Bacteria > Acidobacteriota > DATKUA01 > JAFGBY01 > JAFGBY01 > JAFGBY01. The sequence goes on from JAFGBY010000014.1 coordinate 3,825, forward strand.
CAGCAAACGGATTCGGTTCGTCATCAATGATCGCTCTTCCCGGAGCCTCATCCCCCGTTGTTAGCAGAGCAAACGCTAAGTTACCAACTTCCCCGCTTAGACGAAAACCATAGGCCGGATCGACAATTGTCCTGGTGTGTACAACACGTATCATATTTGTATCACCACGATTTGTTCCTGCAAGATCAAAAAGGTTGCCGGCTTCCATAAAGAAAGGTCTTTTTTCACTATAGAATGTTGGATATCTCTGGTTAACAAGGACAGAAAAAGCATCGCTCTCAACCTGGCTGTAATCCGGATTAACCGTAAATTCAGCTGTTACAGTAGAAGTTACACCATATTTTCCAGTGATACCTACTTCTGTATTGTCATCCGGATCAGACCATTTATCCGGTGTTTCTCTATCCCATCCCACGCTATATGTAATTGAAGGTATAAATTCAAGCATTAATTGTTTATTCAGGTTGCCATATACTACCTTTGCGCCGCTACCGAGTATTGACTCTCCTGGAATGATTTCCGGCCAAGAACCACTTATGCCCATCCTGTTAATCCTTCTCCAGAATAAAACATACATTTCGGCATTTTCACCTGCATTGAATCTGAAATTTGCCAATGGTATCTTTACCTCAACAATATATCC
>JAFGBY010000015.1 GCA_016932915.1 Acidobacteriota bacterium
ACCGGAAAATATCAGCGAGGGGACAATAAACACAATTAATTTCCGACTGGATGAATTGAAAAAAATGGAAGCGGATTTAAAACCATATGAGAGTTCAGAAGAAATCCTAACCATGAGGAACAATATACTTTCAGATATTGATGATTTAATAAAAGGAAAAGACATTTTAAGCGGACAAACAGGTTATATAAGAAGGGCGCTCCGTTCAGCGCTCGATAACACCCTTCAACCTTATACAGTAAAAATCCCGGCAGATTATGATCCGGCGAGAAAGTACCCAGCTATCGTTTTTCTACACGGATCAGACCGGGATGATAGAGCAGTTAAAAATTTTACCAGTATATTACCGGGAGATTTTATAGTGATCGCACCGAACGGTAGAAATCCTTTAAGTTACTATACACTCTATAATGCACAGGAGGATATCGCTGAAGCTATAGCCGATGCGATTAAGAACTACAATATCGATGAAGACAACCTAATCCTTAGCGGCTTCTCGATGGGGGGATATGGTGTTTATCGGACTCTTTTCGAAACACCGGATAGATATAAAGCAGCGGCAGTTTTTTCAGGAATACCCAATCCCTATGAATCCATCAATAAAAGTGATGATCACCCAGACTTCAACGAGGAAAAGAACCTTACAAAATTTAAGGGGAAAAATATCTTCATCTTTCATGGTAAAAAAGACAGAAACTGCCCGTTCGAAATTACCGATGCCCTGGCAGGCAAAATGGAAAAAGCTGGCGTAACGGTGAAATATGTGGTGGATGAAAATATGGGGCATAATCCGCCAAAGGATGAAAAAATTATAGCTGCATACTTCGAATGGTTGAGAAACCAGGTGAAGAAGTAAAATTCAATTCACCGGATTGATATATATACTGGGTCTGATCAACCGATCAGACCCAATTTTTTATCTTTTATCGATTTTAACATCCAGTATCGTAATTTCTTTCGGTACGAAAAGCCTGAGCGGTGGTCCGACGAATCCGGCGCCTGGAGAAGTAAACAACACTGAATCGTCGATGTAGTAAAACCCAACCGGATAAGGAGTCACAAGTTCAGCAAATACATTTATCGGGAAAGTCTGCCCGTTGTGCGTATGACCTGCTAAAACAAGGTTGTACCCCGCTTTTGCTGCATCGGGGAAGATTTCCGGCCTGTGATACATGAGTATTTTAAAGTCATTATCGGGTGCGTTTTCGAGCAACTTATTAAATGCCTCCGGCAGAATGAATTTCCATGGCCCTCCGCCATGATCTTCAAGGCCTGCAATCAGGAGTTTTTTGCCTTTTATCTCCTTCACAGCCCTGGTACCGTTCAATACCGGGATACCCAGCTTTTCAAATTCCTGGAGCCATCCCTTCTTATCCCAGAGTATCTCATGGTTCCCTACTACAAAATAAACCGGAGCTTTCAAATTTTTTAAAGGCTGAATATATCTGGCACTTTCCACCGGTGGACCATCCGCAAGATCACCCGTGATCAACACGATATCAGGCCCGGCTTCATTCACCTTTTTTACTATTTTTTCTACCCAGCTGTCGCCAAGGATTATATTCGCATGGATATCACTCAGGTGAACAATTTTTATTATTTCAGTATCCCCGGTTTTCGCAAAACTGATTTCTCTTGTCTTCAATGGTGGTTGTACAAGGGCTTGTATAATGCCAATTACCGTCAAAACAAAGGCAAGCGACAAGATTATAAGCGACCTCAGTTTATTTCGAGCAAGTATATATTTTTCAGTCCGGTAAGCCGGTGCATTCTTTTTTGTCTTTCTGAATCTTACGATGACAAATTTTATAAGTGCATAATAAAAATAGAATATATCGTGGAACAAAACTATAAAGAAAACATAAACCGCATACGCCAGGAGAAATGCTGTGATTATATAAACAAATCTCGGGAAAATAATCCCGGCGCCTGAACGCATTAGAGTCCAATAAATCACCGGGAAAGTAAAAATTGAAAAAGCTAAAAAGGCTATAATTCCAATTTTTGTCTTCCTTGCAAAACCTGTCTTGTATACCAGCCTTAGTGCTATATATGTAGAGAAAATTGTAACAAATAATAATGGGAACATTATCTGCGCTGCGCCGATTTGATGTCTACCATCTGTGGTGGGAGGGTGCATCATATTCAGCATGTATAATATTTTATAGGGTACCACTTGAACCTCTCATTTTTTATCAAAGTGAGTATAAACGAAAACAAATCATTTTCCATCTATCCTAATACGTATGAAGCTGTAAATTGGATCAAAAATGAATCGGCTTGAAATAAAGTAGCCGTTCAAACTAGTTGTGTAGGAGCGTAGTTTGAACCGGCCTTTGTTAGGTGTTTAAGAGACTATGAAATTGGTAGAAGACAAATAAATAACTCCTTAGACGTTTATCGCTGATGTCGCCCTGGTCTCAGGTATGGAAATAATCTGTTTCTGTGGAGCTTGTGTTCGGATTAAGCTTCGGTAGTTTACAATGAGCTGATTGAAAACGGAATCCCACGTCCTGGTAAGCGCGTACTCCCTGGCCTTTAATCCCATTTCATGACGAATTCTTGATGAATTTGAAAGCATATCCATAGCTTCTTCCAGGTCCTCCCGGCTGGAGAAAATAAAACCTGTCTCGCCCTGTACAATCTGTTCACCCGTCGCTCCTTTATCACTGACGATCGATGGCAGCCCGGAGGCAAGAGATTCCGTCACTACCTGGCCGAATGTCTCAGTTTCGGATGGAAAGACAAAGAAATCCGCTGAAGCGTAAATCATGGCAAGTTGATCTCTGTTATAAATCGGCCCAGTGAAGTAGGCATTTTTCATCCTTTTTTCCATCTCACCACGGAAAGGGCCGTCACCAACGACAACAAGTTTGACCTCAGGGCGTTTGTTGAAAACATCAACTAAGATTTCCAGGTTTTTTTCCAACGATACCCTGCCGACATAAACCGCAAGAACTTCGTTATGTTTCTGCCGGAATTCCAGGCTCCTTTTAGCCGGATTAAACGTCTCTGTATCGACGCCGCGGGAGAAAATACCAACCTCTTTTTTTATCAGTTTTTCCAATATGACCTTATTGTATTCAGATATAGTCAGCGTAAGATCACATCTCCTGAAATAAGCCTTGATATATTTCCACGCCAGTTTTTCAAGCGGTTTTGATATAAGCTTCGGTATGGTTTTGCCGGTAAATCTCAACTGTTTTTCCACTCTCGGGTAGATATACTTTGGGATATCCGTATTATATGAACCGACAAGAGGTATATTGAGCCTCTTCGCAATCAGCATTGCATTCACACCCATGGAGCCGAGGGCAGCCGAATGAATCAAGTCATATCCTTCCTGCTTAACCCGTTTCAATATCCTTCGGTTTGGCAGGCGAAGGTCAAAATAAAGCTCAGAGTAAAACTTCAATGGCAATGATGGTTTGAACCTGAAAACCCTGGCCGAACCTAACTGTTCCACTGTATCAATCATTTCACCTTGTGTATAAATATCAATCTGCAGATTATTTTTCTGAGCATACTCTACAAGGTGTTTATATGTAATGGCAACCCCGTTAATCTGATCGAATGTATCTGAAAAAACGGCAACTTTCATTTTATTCTCCATTTTCCTTAAATTAACTTTCAGTCTATTTATAGGGTTATCCTGTTATGTGGGAATTAAGTATTTGTTAGAGCTTAATTAAATTGATAAGGCGAATAAGGAATTATTTTATAGGATTTTTCCCCGAAGATAGAGATAATTTGCCGCCCATAACATGCTTTCGTCGGTATAGAACCAGAGGTTCTGGAAAGGTTTTCCACTGCTGGTGTAAACCTCCAGGAAATTCCGATATCTCATAATAATCTCCTGATACTGGTTCATATAGAAACGGGCAAGGTAGTCATCCACCTGACGAACTACATCGATGTACATCATCCCGATATGCGGCCAGATCGCGTCCCGCTGGTAATCACCGGCAAAAAACTCTTCACGGATCATCTTTTTGCTTCTCAGCCTTTTCGCAGTAAATTTCAGCGGGAACGGCCGGTCAAGCCCTTCACTTCTTACTGTCTCGATCATCTTTCTGATCATTTTTTTATCGAGAACAACTCGCCCCCAGAAAGGCATTACATTGGAATCACCACAGATAGTTTTATCGCCGGAAAGATCATCAAGGAAATAATCCCCGGTCCAGAAATTATCTATAATAAGGTTGGTATAGTTGTGTTTTTTAAAAGGATTATAAAGAACTCGTATTCGTTTAAGCATATCTGCGAGAATCCCAGTCATCACGTTGTCATAGCATGAACTGATCCGTACCGAGTAATCCTTCATCGAGCCGAAATCAGCATCCCTGCGGACAAGGCCGGTATCTTTATCGACTACAGTCTCATAATATTTCTCGATTTCCCAGTTAAGAAGGTTTTTATACTTATCCAACAGGTTATTCGGCCTGCTTCTATGTATACTCCTTATTATAAATGCGAGAGCATCAGGAGAATACTTTTCCGGGTAAGTAAATGGTTTTCCTCCGGGATCTATAGTGGATTCTATAGAACCAAACTGTTTATATACGCCTAGCGCGTAATCCAACGTGTTGATTACTTGCTCTTTATAACCTAGCCGAACAAGGGATTTTGCGCACCATCCGAAATCACGGGCATAGAATTCTGAAAAGTGACCGCTGCTGACCATAAAATAATTTTTTTCAGTATTATAACAATCTGCCAGTATGGAATGACAGATTATCTCGTCATCCCCGTCATAATCCTTAATACCGGTGAATAGAACTTTCAACCTTCTTTTGAAAATCCTCTTCGCTTCATTAAAATACGATAATATCATCGAGCCCCCGGTTCTTTATCAGGTTGATGAACTTGAATTATAGAAAGTCCTGATTGTTCATACAAGACTAACACTGTTAGGATATTGTTAGAAATACCGGTTTAACATTCGATAGAATTACACTTTTTAATCGGATATATCATACATAATCGACTAAAAAATCAACCATTTAAAACCGAATTAATATACCTTGAAAGAGGATAACGAAATAATTATATTGTATTGAAGGAACAACATTGGTTAGGCGGAATTTTTAAAATAATTCTATAAGGGATTTTCATCATGCAAAACA
>JAFGBY010000016.1 GCA_016932915.1 Acidobacteriota bacterium
ACCACTAATATTAGAAATATCGATTATATCCAGATGGGTAAGTTGTACGAAGATGGCACTCTACAAACAGGGAAGTTGGATATCTATCATTATAAAGGTGAATTCTGGATTAATCAGAATCCACTATACTATTACGCCCATAAAAAACTGGCAGGGATAATAGACTCCCCGAAAGAATTCAATACAGTACCCTCTAAAGGGAAAAAATTCCTTCTTCTTGTAAAAAAAGACGACATGCAAAATATATCAGAAAAAGATTTCCGAATCAGAGCGGATTTAAAAACACGGTTATTGCTTCAATCCAGGTTCAAAGTAGGTGAATCCCGGAAGTAAAAATCCTTTTCACTTTTACCAAGTCATCCTATCAAGAACAGGTTTCGATTAAAATTTAAACAATATTGTTTTACGTCTTCATTTACTATATTCTTTGATTATATGTTACGTGAAATTCCAGGGCAATAATCTATGTCTATGATGAGAAGCTCGTTTCTATATGCCATCAACCGAAAGTGGCTCTTTATTGGGCTGGCCGTGGTTTTCCTGTTTTTCTTAACTGATGCCCCCACCGGGCTGGGGTATGAAGGATGGCGAGCTATAGGCCTTGCATTAGGCAGTTTGATATGGTTCATGAAACGCCCCGTGAGGCCCGTGGCAATAGCGCTTCTTATAATCGTTCTTCATGTACTGCTTGGAATTTCTTCAAATGAGGAAGTCGCGGGCTCATTCTTCAACGAATCCGTATTCTTTATTATGGGCCTTCTCATGATAGGAACAGCTATGATTAAGCGAGGGCTGGATAAAACTATCGGAAAGCTGCTTTTTACAATTTCCGGGGGATCCATCCAGAGATTCCTCTGCTGCCTTGTTTATTCATCCGCACTCCTTTCCATGATCATCGGTGAGTATGCTTCATCCGCAATCATGCTGCCTTTTGTCTTAACGGTACTGGGCAGAGAAGAAAACAAACTTATTAGACGCGTCGCTGCAAAACCTATTCTTTTTGGAATCGCGTTCGGTTGCATAATAGGCGGCATTGGCGCTCCATCGGGCGGAGCAAGAAACGTGATTATGCTCCAATATCTTAAAGAACATCACGGGTATAACATGCTTTATGCTGAATGGATAAAGTATACATTACCTCTGATGATACTGGGGATTATTATCATAACCATACTCATTTACAGTTCTTTCACAACCAGGAAAATCAAAAGTTTCATTCTTAATGCTGATCTTTTTAAACATGAATGGAAAAAGCCGCTTGGACCTGAGGATAAAACCGCTATCTTTATTTTGGTAATTACCGTCATCCTATGGCTTTTCTTTTCAAACCAGCTTGGAATGGGAATTATTGCGGTTTTCGGCGCTTCACTTTACCTCGTGTTCGGAATCGTAAAATGGGATGACTATAATCACAATGTAAACTGGGGAGTTATAGTCCTCTATTCAGCGGTTATACTTCTCGGCAACACTTTATACAATAAAGGATCCGCGGATTGGATAGCTGATAATATTTTCCACTATACAAATTTTGGAAAAATCCTGCTTTACCTCTTTCCAGCACTAATCGCAGTGATTGTACCTTTGATCTCAAACATTATGGGCGCTATTGGAGCCGCAGCGATTTTCGGTCCTATCGCTTTGAAACTTTCGGTACTTTATGGGATAAGCCCTGTATCGACAGCAATATTAACAGCTGTAGCCTCGTCATTTGCTTTTCTGAACTTCAAGGCTTCACCGGCAAGCCTGATTTTATATTCGACCGGTTATTTACAACCAACGGAGTTCAGAAGGCTCGGATGGAAAATGCTGGTGATATCTGTTATATTATTAATTATCATCAGCTTGAATTACTGGAATTTAATTATTTGAATATAAGGAATCCTCAATGCGAACTTTAGTATGTATCGGCGGAGTGGATCAATCTTTACCGGTGGTTCAATTCGGGACATGGTTTGCCACAAAAATCAGTACAGAGATAACACTCCTTTATGTTGAACCGGAACCAAGCCTCGCGTTCAAGAAAGAAACCGAAATCGCACTGCAGAAGCTGATGGAATGGAACCTCGACACACCCGCCGTGAAGATACTCCGGATGGCTATGAACCGCCTCGAGGAAGTAAACCTGCTTAAAATTGTCCGCGGGAAACCAAAAATCGTGCACGAGCTGCAGCAGTGGGGGGAATCCTGGGAACTTCATCTCGAAAGCTTTACCGGGAACGCCATCCGCTTGAAAACCCGTACCGGCGATATTGTTGAACAGATACTCGCCGAGAACCGTGATAACCATGCGGATCTGCTAATCGTTGGAGCCAGCCAGAAGCGGAAGCTACTGCCAAAGATAATAACATTCATCGATTCCTCGGTACTCGTAATTAAAAACCTGATCGATCACCGATACGAACTGATGATCGCGACCGATGGTTCAGAGATGGCTCATAAAGCGGAATACGTTGCCATTAAAACCGCCCAGACTTATGAACGAAAACTTACCCTTATGTCCGTTGTCAATACGGACGAAGAGAGAAAAGTAATAGAAACCCATTTCTCACGGATGAGTAAAATCATCGAAAAGAGAGGAATAGAATATTCCCTCGATATCCGCTCCGGGGACGTTGTGGAACAAATCGTTGAAGCCGCAGGAGATAAAAAGATTATCTTCCTCGGAGGGACAAGGAAAAACGTCCTGTTGAAATACCTCTTTGGGAGTAAATCACTGAAAATCTGCCGCGAGGCTAATACACCTATATTCATAGTAAAACGGCCCGCTGAATATAGATAAGGAATCACCTGTCCGATAGCAGGTGTTGCTCAAGAAATTCTATAATTGCCCCACCCATATATATCACGTTATCCATTTTCTCAAATCCATGCCCCTCATTTGTAGCCAAAAGATACCAGGCAGATACACCATTTTTACGCACGGTTTTTAAAATCTGTTCTGATTCCGATGAAGGTACGCGCGGATCATTTTTTCCTTGAATAACAAACAGAGGCTTGTTGATTTTATGGGCATTCGCCAGTGGAGATATCTTCTTAAAGAATGCCTCTAAAAATCTCTCATCTCCATATTCTTCTCTACTGGAATTTAACTTGTCTTCCGGCAGAGATCTCATAAAAGTATTGAAACTGCTGATACCAAAGAAATCAACCCCGCAGGTCACCGAATCGCTGTATTCACACATAGAGGCAAGAACCATAAAACCGCCATATGATCCACCAATCAGGCAAATACGGTTTGAATCCAATTCGGGCCTCGTTTTAATCCATTCCAATAACGCGCCGATATCTTTGACAGCATCCCAACGCTTTTCCCTGTTATCAAGGTTTGCATATTCTTTTCCGTACCCACTGGAACCACGAACATTTGGAGCAATAACTGCGATCCCCATACCATTCACAATAAAGCTGATATTCGGTTGAAACTCAGGACGGAATTGATTTTCCGGACCACCATGAATCTGTATCATAACAGGAAAAGGTTTATTCGAAGCGGTATTTGGTTTGTAATACAAAGCAGGAATATGACGAGGTTTTCCATCTACTTTATCAAATGTCGGATATTCAATAAGTTCAGGTTCTGAAAACCTGGATATATCCAGGCCATTTGTCTCTCCGGTAGTCCACCTGACTGTTTTCCCGCTCATGATATCATATTCAAATACATCCTTGCTCATTCTGGGTCCACTTAAAGAAAATGCAATATTGCCATTGATGCTATTTATCGAAGGATTTTCTATTATTCCAACCGGAATTGATTCTACTCTAGTTCGTTGTTCGGTTTTTAAATCAAGAATGTACAACGAAGCGAATCCATTCTCATTTACAACATATGCTGCTTTTGATAAATCGTTCGAGAATGTGAATTTCTCAACATCCCAATTCTCTTTAGATAAAGCAATTACTTCGCCTGTTTTTGCATTATATTTAATCAGGCTGAGAAAATCCCGATTCATATATGAACCACCATAATAAAATGAGTTATCTGCATTCGTATGATATAAGTATAGAGATTTTCCATCACTGTTTTTGTGATTTAGTAAATTCACTGAGTAATCTTTAAGGTCCACAATGTATGTGCGTGTTTTATTTAATTCATATTGTTCAGTAACAATTAAACTCTTCCCATCAATGGAAAATCCGGAGGGATAATAAAAAGACTGGTCTTTTGATTTAAAAACCATTTTCATTTGCCCTGGGACTTCAGGATTCATTACATATACATCATGCATTTTCCCTGTACGGTTACTGTTGCCAAATGCGATAAGAGTCCCTTGCCTGTTGAATCTCAGGAATCTGTTATTTCCCTTGCCATCTGTCAGTAAAGTGGACTCACCGGTAGATAAATCATACTTATAATACTGGTAATTTTCTTTTCCCTGCTCATCCCTGCTGTATATGAAATACTTTTTATCAGGATTTGGATTGAACCTGGCAAACGTTACCGGGTCATTAAAATTAGTCAGCTGTTTTTTATTACCCCCGGGTTTTTCGAGAAAAAATAACTGACGTGTATTGCCTGCCTGCGCGGAAATTATCATTCCTTCACCGCGGGGATCCCAATCTACAAATGAATTTTCCCCAATCTGCATATACGGTCCGATTTTTTGCAGCCATTTCATAGGTATTGCCGGCATTTGTTCTGTAATTATTGTATCCGGTTTCGCCAGGTATTTTTCTTCATCCCCGTAAAGCGTAAGCGCATTATTGAATAGTAAAAAAAGAATAATAGCAGTAAAAATCCAGGCCTTTCTTTTATTGGAATGTCCTAATTTTATCTTTTTCGTAGATTCTTTCATTTTATGTAAATCTCCCTAAATTAATACTTAACATTAAAACGCATCGATAGATAAAACGTTAACTGGGATAAGATAAGAATAGTGAAAACAGTTCAACATAGGGAAATAACTAATTGTGGATATAAAAACCGGCTCCCGGTAATAAACCGGAAGCCGATTGAATATAAAAACTTAATCCTTCTGAGCTATCTTTCCCAGAAGAACTTAATCTTATGCTGATTCCTGCTTACCTCTCATAATCAGGAAAGCAGTTATACCAGCGACAACCACCAAAGTAATTATCAGGATAATCGTATTGTGGAAAATCATCGAAACGAGCACTGTGAGTACTGACAGTATCAGGGCAGGGATAAACATAACGAACGATACGATTCCTCTTCCTACCTTTCCAAGGAACGGTACTACATCAAGAATAGCATTGATCGGCCCGAAGAACATCGTGAGACCTATCCACATCATCATAAATCCGACTATTCTCAGAAGCCAGCCGACAGTTTTGTACTCAGTATGCATAGCAGCAATAGCTTCTTCCCTTTCGGAACGGAATGCACGGAAAAGCCTGTGTTCGCCTTCATACATGAAAGGAACAATTGAGCTGCCGCTCAGCTGCCCGAAGATAGTTACACGAATGTCATTTTCAAGCATTGTATAGCTGATTCGGATATCACCAAGCTGAGGCTGCTGAATGGAACCATTACCAATATAAATGTAATTCCCTTCCAGTCTCATATTTCCGGCTGCAGCGGTTGTACTGCCCTGGTTTCCCCACCAGTCATTATTTGCTGTGGTTGTTCCTGAATTATCCTGGCTCAGAGTAAATCCACTGCCTTGTGTGGCAGCCTGGGAGAATCCCTGCTGTTGCTCCGGAACCGCGAATTCCAATACCCCGCCTGTCAGGTTCAAGGGAGATTCACCCGGGAGAGAAAGCCTGCTTAGGTCGACAGAATAAATCCCGATTTTAGCAACATCAGTGGAAAAAGACTTGTTTTCAAGGGTGAGAACAGGATTTTCATGTCCCTCTGGATGTTTAAAGTTCCCTGTTGCGGTTGGACTCGAGGTCCACTTCTCAACATAATTATACTCTGTGACTGTCTCTGTTCCACCACCCAGTTTCTTTTCAGATCTTGAGGAAGTTTCCTCAACCCAGGCAAACATCTCAACATGGCGTGAAAGTGTAAGGTAAGCTCCCGGTTTCAGGAATCCCGGGTCACCGAGCATCTGCTCGCTTACAAGTTTGGCAGTAACTGCAACAGGTTTGCCTTCCATATCAGGCGCGGATTTTTCAGCGGAAATCGGTTCGCAATCTTTCGCCGCTTCCGACATATCCTGCCTGCCTTCGTTCGTCCATAATACAACGAATGACGCAAGGAAAAGCAATACTCCAAACAAGACACCTTTAATTGAATCTCCAATGTTTTTACCCCAACCGGTCGAGGTGGTTTCAGTAAATCTGTTAGGCATATTTAACCCCTTTGTTAAATGAAATTAATAAATCAATCGCAATTGAAAAGATTATAAAGTGTGTAAATCAAATTTCAAAGTATTTCATATCAAAAAAATTTTTTGAAAAATAACATTTTAGGAATATGATTAAAGTATCCCGGAAGTTGAAGGATATCTAATTTTTATCAGGAGGTAAGTATGCGTTTAAATGCACCCAAAAAAATTGTATGGATAATCAGTGTTATCCTGGCAGTCATTGCCGTAGCGGGCTACTTCATTACTATCCCCTTCGTCACCGTAAATTTATTCTGGATCATGCTTGCATCTTATGTACTGATGCTCCTGGGTACAACCATTAAAGGTTTCTGAGGCGATCTAACATTAAATCCCCTCTCACTGTATATTTTCATGAGAGGGGATTTTTTTATCACATCAATTTAAATTAGATAAGGATACCCTTGCTATTCATTAAAACTGAATTCTTTTGTTTTATACATATATATAGAAACAGCAAGGAATATTAACGTTAAAACAACTAATACCTGAATGGATGTAGAAATTGGTGATGATGATGGATGCAATGCTGCAAGAAATTCATTTGTCACATTGACATGTGGATAGATTGATTCAATCCAATGCAATATTGTTACCTTATGAATTGGTCCAGGGATATTTACAACGGTATTTTCCCAACCAAGCGTGAAGACCAAACCCCAGATTACAGGTTTTTTAAACAATAATGACAGTAAAAGCATCAGGGCAATATAGGCAAAGGCACCTATTATCATTGCGCCTAAATCTCTTAGCAGTATAGTGGCATTTCCAAATATTGCATCCTTTCCATCAATCCACATAAGAGGAACATAACAAATGATTGTAGAAATAATAATAAGGCTTGAACTTACAACAACTGCTGGAAGGTATTTCCCCACAATCATCGCCCAACCGGATATTGGCCTTCCTTGTAAATATACAAGAGTTTTACGGTCAATTTCATCAGTAAAAACAGTAGAGCCATAAAACACTGTTAAAATAAGCAGGACTCCACGGATCTGGAAAGTGCTCATCAAAATAGTATAAAAATTGAATCCTGTTCCGGAATCTGTATTTGTTAGACGTTGAAGAATAAAAATTACAGTAATAATTGCTGGCGCTAATGCGATCAGCGAGAGAAATAGCGTACGCTTTGTTTTAACTATATTTCGCATTGTTAAGGAATAGAGAATCCTCATCTGCGAAAATTGTTTTCTATGTGATTTTCTAACCTGTTCTTCCATAGCCTACTTCACTAAATATTTAAATACTGATTGTAAGTTATCATCCGGTGATTCAATCCTGGTTATATTAAAACCATCTTCTACAGCGATTTTCACAATCGTATGATAGAAATTTTCAGGTTCTCTGCTTTGTACCTTTAGGAATCCCTGATCCTCTTTAATATGCATATCAACAACATCAGGAAGATTGACGAATACTGTTGCCAATTCCCTAAGCCTGTCGGAATAAATAATCACATTATGTGGATATTCATCGATCAAGCCTCTTATTTCATCAACCTGCCCCTCGGCGAGGATTCTCCCGTTGTTGATCAGGACTATCTGCTGAGTCATAGCTTCCACTTCGAACAGGATATGGCTTGAAACAATAACCGTTTTTCCCTGTTTACCCAAGGTTTTAATAAGATCAATTGTCTCTGCTCTTCCAACCGGATCCATACCATTTAATGGTTCGTCGAGAAAAATGACTTCAGGGTCATGTATAAGCGCTTGTGCAAGTTTAATCCTCTGTCGCATCCCCTTGCTATATGCGGCGACAGGTTTATTCTGGTGGTTTATAAGGCCATGCCTTTCGAGCAATTCCATTGAAAGCCTTGTTGCCCCTCTTTTATCAAAGCCATGCAATCTTGCCATATAGGTCATAAACTCAAGGCCGGTTAATCGCTCATAATATGCATCTTGTTCAGGAACAAAACCGTAAAATCTTGTTAATTTATAATTATGCAGTGGATTTTCACCAAGAATAGTTACTCTACCTTTCGATGGTTTTAATCTTCCCGTAACCAGGTTAATAAAAGTCGATTTTCCGGCGCCGTTAGGCCCCAGGAGACCCGTGATTCCACCTTCAATATTCAAGCTGATATCGTTGAGTGCAATTACATCCCCGAACCATCTTGAGACACTTGTAAAACTGATTACCGAGCTCATTGTATCACCTCGGTCTTACCAACTTTCTTTTTTATTATCAAAAATAGTATCATTGACACGATTATCAGTATCAACGCTGACACAGGTGGATTCATATATCGTGCAAAATCGTCCCGTATTTCCATTCCCGCGCTGCCGAATAAAAGAGCAAGTACATTCTGGACATTGTGTTCTAATGAAAAATGTCCAAAAAGACTATTTCTGGTTATTCCATAAAGAATTCCGGCAATCGCACTTGACATGATATACACAATTATAAATCCAATACCACTAAACCGGGAATTCTTTGTTACGCTGGAGAAAAACAAAATTAATGAAGAATACACCAAAGCAACGATTAGATTATGAACTATAATACTTGGTACTAACCAGAAATTGCCAGCAAGCCATTTTGGATCATATAAAATTAATGCTCTCAAAATAAAAAGTATCAATGCCGGTAATGCTGATATGGAAAAAATAAAAAATGCAATAATTGAAATTTTTCCAAAAATATAATCATTGGATGACAACGGTTTTGATAAGTAAAGTTGTAATGCATTACTTTTAAAATCTTCATTTATAAGATTGGAGCCAACCCAGATTGTCATACCCCATATAAGCGCGTTTTGTATTGCCAAAAACCTTGTGAAAAATACAGGGCCTATCTCGAGGAATTCGGAAATCTTTGATATCTGATCCGGTGCTACAACCCTGAAAATCATTATTGCCGCAAATACAATAAAAGTTACCCAGCAAGCAAGATAAAAGAATAAAAACTTCTTTTTCTTAAAGGTTTGGCGAATTCCGACTGAAGCGATCGGCATCCAACGTATACCACCACTCTTTAAAGCACCATCCCAGGACCTGTAATTCTGCTCAAATATCGGCATTTGCCACCTCCCCATTTTTCTTCACTGCATTCATAAAAATCTCTTCCAGTGTTTTTTCGCTGGGCGCAAGGTGACGGATCTGTATCTTACGCTGGTAAGCAATTTCAAAAAGCCTCTGCAGTGGAGTATTCTGTGGGAGCCAAACTTTCAGGTTTCTTCCCTCGACCTCAACTTCACACCGTTTCAAACGCAACGCTTCAACAAAAGCCAGGATATCACCGGCTACCTTTAATTTGTAAACATTCCCTGCTTCCTGTTTTAATTCCCTGAGGTCGCCACTGATTCGCAATTCGCCTTCATTGAGCACCTGAATATCCTTGCAGACTTCTTCGACATCCTGCAGAAGGTGAGAACAGAAGAGTACATTTTTTCCACGGTCATTAGCAAGATCATAAACGAGGGCAAGCATATCGCTTCTGCCGTCGGGGTCCATACCATTCGTCGGTTCATCCAACAGGAGGATATCCGGATCATGTACCAGGGCTGAGGCAAGTTTAACCCTCTGCTTCATCCCCGTCGAATAAGTTTGGACATCTCTGTACCTTGCCTCACCAAGGCCGACATAAAAAAGCATCTCGTGTGCCCGTTGCATTGCATCAGTACGAGTCATTCCACTAAGTTGCCCCATATATGTAACCATTCCAATTCCTGACATTCCAGGAATGTATGTCTCCATCTCAGGCATGTAGCCTACTCGACGCCTTATCTCCATCTGGGAATGTTCGATATCCAGTCCGAGTACCTTTGCCGAGCCGGATGTAGCGTCCTGGAAACCAAGCAGGGTTTTAAGTAAAGTGGTCTTCCCTGCGCCGTTAGGACCAAGCAAGCCGACCGCCCCACCCTGAACCAGAAGATTGACGGATTTTAAAGCCTGTAACATTCCATATTGAACAGTCAGATTTTCCGTTTGTATTATCACTTTGAATTTTAATCCTTCTAATGAATTAGTGCATCTGTAAGTATAATCACAAAGAGCCAAACCTCAAGTGGTTTTCTTAAATCACATTTATGTACGTAAAAAACTTTTCTTTGTTCTAAACAGTATGATGCCTTTGATTTTAATAAAAAATCGTATGTATCGCACTAAAATTGTGCTATGCAAAATTTGCTTGAATAAAAAGAAAAAATGTATATTATTAGGTCTGGAAAAATTGTAACCTGCCAAAAGTGGGTCTTGACCCACTTTTTTTTGTCAGGTTCAAAATGGTTTAGAGATGAGCGAAATTGAAAAGACAAAAGAGAGTCTCTTACGGGAACTCTCGGAGAAAGTGGTGGAAAATGCCGGCATGGAGCTTGTCGAACTTGAATATCACAAGGAAGGCAAGACCTGGGTACTTCGTCTTTTCATTGATAAGGAAGGCGGGGTAACCCTCGATGATTGCACCGATATCAGTAAGGAACTTGGCGTACAACTGGATGTCGAGGATATTATCCAGCACCATTACCTTTTAGAAGTTTCTTCTCCGGGTATTAACCGGTTATTAAAGAAGGAAAACGATTTCGCACGCTCAGTAGGGAAAAAGATAAAAGTACAGATGAAAAGACCGCAGGAAAACAGGAAGAATTTCGCAGGGATACTCGAGAAATTTGAAAACGGTATGATTACAGTCCTGACGGATGATAAACTAAAGTTTGAATTAGATATAAATGACATACAAAAGGCTCGTTTGAACGAGGAGATTAAAATCAAATAGAGGTTGATAATGACTGAAAAAATCTCTCAAACAATAGACATGATTGCCAAAGAAAAGGGCGTTACCCCTCAGAGGATAATATCGGCTCTTGAAAATGCGATGGCGACTGCATCGAGAAGATTTTTCAAAGATGATGGCACTCTTGTAGCTCACCTGAACAGGGATAAAGGATGCCTTGAGATTTTTGCTGTTAAAGTCGTTGTCGATAATGATGAACCAGACCTCAGAGAAGAAATTTCTCTTGGTGAAGCAAAAGAATATAGCCCTAACGCAAGCGCCGGGGATGAGATAGAAATTCCACGTTCAACCGACAGCCTCGGACGTATCGCTGCCCAGATATTTAAACAGGTCATTTTCCAGAATATCCGTGAAGTTGAAAGAGACAACGTCTATGACGAGTATATTGACCGCGTTGGAGATATTATTCACGGCAAGGTAAAACGCTTCGAACGTGGGGATTTGATTGTCGACCTCGGAAGAGTCGAAGGTATAATACCAAAAAGAAATCAATCCGCACTCGAACATTTTAACCAGGGTGACCGAATCCGCGGGTTGATCGAAGAAGTAACGAAAAACCTCAATGCACCGCAGGTAATAATTACCAGGGCATCATCAGAGTATGTAAAAAAACTCTTTGAAATGGAAGTGCCCGAAATTTTTGATAACACCGTCGTTATAAAAGGTGTTGTAAGAGAAGCCGGCGAACGGACGAAAATAGCGGTTGATTCCAATGATCAAGATGTTGATCCGGTTGGTGCATGCGTTGGAGTTAAAGGAATCAGGGTTCAAAATGTAATTAACGAGCTTCACCGGGAGAAAATCGATATTATTCAGTATTCTGACAATATAGCTGAATACGTCCGCCAGGCCCTTAGCCCTGCTAAGGTCGAAAGGATTAATGTCATAAGCGAATCAGGTAAAAATATTGAAGTAATAGTAGAAGACAGGCAGCTCTCCCTGGCAATAGGTAAGAAGGGGCAAAATGTTAGACTTGCCTCAAAACTTACCGGATGGAATATTGATATAAAGACTGAAAGTAAAAAACGTGAAGAGGCTGCAAAAGCTTTAACCAGTCTCGGAATTGATAGTAACGAAGCACACGTCGAGAAAAAAGAAGTGACCGGCGATGACGGTGAAGTTTATGAAGAGATAGTCGAATACGAAGAGCTTGAGATTGAAGGTGTTCCACAGGAAGCCATTGAAAATCTAATAGAAGCAGGTTACGATACGGACGAAAAAATAGTAAATGCTAAAGTTGAAGATTTAATGAAAATCGATTTAATTGACAAAGAAATTGCTGAAAAAATTATAAAGGCTGTTAAAGAACCGGAGGATTGATGGGTAATATAAAAGTCCACGAACTGGCTAAAGAGTTGAATATTTCCAGTGATCAAATATTGGAGAGGTGTAAATCTCTGAATATAGATGTAACCTCTGATCAATCCACAATCGAAGAAAATGATTTAATAAAGCTGAAAGCTTTTCTTAAAGTTTCGATGTCAACATCAGCCCCGATCCAGAAAAAGAAGAAACAGCCTGCAAAAGCTAAGGAAGAATCAAAACCGGCACCACCCGCTAAAAAGAAAACTGTATCCAAGAAAAAAACAGCTAAGAAAAAACCGGTAATGCCTAAGGAAGAAGAAGTTGAAGAAGAAACCCCAATAGTCGAAGAAAAAGCGGAAGTAAAAAAACCAATACCAAAAGAAAAACCGGTAAAAGAAAAAGAAGTTGTTACGAAAGATACGCACAAACCGGCAAAAGAGAAACCGGTAGCGGATGAAAAGTTTGAAGACACGGAATATCGTGAGAAGGATGCGGGCGAATCCAGAAAAAAAGCAAAGAAAAAACACAGAGATGAAGATGAAATTGAAGAGAAAGTTTTAGTTGAACGGGATCCTTCAAAACCAGAGCCAAAAAGAAGAGCAAAAGTTTCAGCAGCTGCGACTAAACTGAAAATACCTGGACAGGAAGAAGATAGCTTCTTTAAAATAGAAGAGGATGATCATAGCGGCCGTGATAGAGCTGGAGATAGAAATACATCCCTTCCCACAGCTGCGGATATAATCGAGCAACAGGAACAGCGCCCCAGGATGCTTAAAGTTAAAAAGGTAAAACGGAAAAAAGTTGTTCCGCAGGTAGAGGAAGAACCTCAGCCTGAAGTAAAAACCGCCAGCAAAAGAAAAAAAATAACATCTGATCCAACAGCTGATAAAGATCAGATTGTTTTACTCTCAGAGGGAGTCACAGTAAAAGAACTCGCCGAGAAGCTCGGTATGAGAGTAAAAGATATTATTAAAAAACTAATGGAGTTGGGATATTTCTTCAACCTTAATCAGGTACTCGATAAAGAGCTTGCCATGCAGATATCGGAGGATCTCGGGTACGTAGCAGAAATCATCAGCTTTGAAGAAGAAATGTCAATCCAGGTTGAAGAAACACACGAACCGGAAATTCTTGAAAGAGCACCTGTTGTTACAGTAATGGGGCATGTCGACCATGGAAAAACCTCATTGATGGATGTCATCAGGAAGGCGAATGTTGCCGAATCTGAACATGGCGGAATTACGCAGCATATTGGCGCATACACGGTTACATATAATAACCGTCCGGTTGTATTCCTCGATACACCTGGCCATGAAGCTTTCACAAAGATGAGAGCGCGAGGCGCACAAGTCACAGATATTGTTATTCTTGTTGTAGCCGCTGATGATGGGATCAAACAGCAGACAATTGAGGCGATAGATCATGCAAAAGCCGGTAGCGTTCCTATAATTGTAGCCATCAATAAGATTGATAAACCAGAAGCGAATATTGAACGTGTAAAACAACAACTTTCTGAACATGACCTTATCCCGGAAGATTGGGGCGGAAAAACAGTAGTTTGCGAAGTATCGGCAAAACAGAAAATCGGGATTGAAAACCTGATGGAAATGATTTTCCTCACATCAGATATGCTGGAACTAAAAGCCGATATACAACGGATGGGACGTGGTTATATCATCGAAGCAAAGAAGGACCCCGGACGTGGAATCGTTGCCACTGTTCTGCTTTTAGACGGCACATTAAATATCGGGGATACATTTATTGCAGGCGCAACCAGCGGCAGAATACGAGCAATGATGGATGACAAAGGTAATAGACTTGAAAAAGCTATTGCAACAATGCCGTTGGAAGTACAAGGATTTCAGGATATGCCTGCTGCCGGTGATAAATTCCAGATAGTCGAAGAAGAAGTACAGGCAAGGAAAATTCAGGCTTTCCGTCAACAGAAGCAGCGTGAAGAATCTCTCGTCAGACCCGGAAGGATTACACTGGAGAAACTCTTCGATAAAATCAGCGAGGGAGATATCAAGGAGTTATCAATCGTCATCAAGGCCGATGTACAGGGATCCGCGGAAGTGCTTGCTTCTTCACTAGCCGAATTGTCAACCGATGAAGTTGCCATAAGGATATTAAGAAATAGTGTCGGTGGTATAAGCGATAATGATGTAATTCTCGCTGCGGCATCGAACGCTATTATAATTGGCTTCAACATCCGGCCAAGGCCGAGCGCTGTTAAACTTGCCAAAAAAGAAGGCGTCGATATCAGACTTCATACCGTTATCTATGAAGTAATCAATGAAGTCCGCCAGGCTATGGAACGGAAGCTGGAACCGGTAATTGAAGAGCAATTCAAAGGCCGTGCTGAAGTCCGTGACCTGTTCCGTTTGCCCAAGGGTAAAGTTATTGCCGGATCGTTCGTTATTGAAGGTACTATTACGAGGAAAAACAGAGTTCGCTTGATCCGTGATGATGTCATTATTTACACCGGTAAATTTGCCTCACTCCGACGATTCAAGGATGACGTAAGCGAAGTAAAAACCAATTTTGAATGCGGTATTGGACTGGAAGATTTTCACGATATTAAAGTCGGTGATATCATCGAGGCCTTTGAGCAAGTTAAAGTAGCCGCAAAACTTCAATAATATTCTGTTATGTTTGTCGCTATCCTGCGTATAGATCTTCATATACCGGCAGCGCGCACTCTCAAGGATAAAAGACAGGTCGTAAAAAGCATCCTCGGTAAACTCAAAAACAGAAATGTCTCCATACTTGAGATAGATAATCAAGACCTTCTCCAGCGGGCATCTCTTGGAATCGCAATAGCTGCACATGATAAAACAACAGCTGAATCGATGGCAAATAGTACCCTGGATTTTATCGAATCTTCTTATGAAGTCGAACTTATCGAGGCTGAACTGGAGATTGTATAACTTTTTCTCATACCTGAATCTAACAAACAATAGCTTAAAACACTAATACCGTGTATAATCCTGCGTATAATATATGCATATATTGGATTATCGGCAAAACTCTTTTAAAATCTTATACATACAATATTTAGTGGTGGTGTTGAAAAAATACCAGATATATTGTGTTTTTACCTTGACAAAGCCTAACGCGAGCTTTATAAATTTAACTCAAGAGGACAAACCCTGTAGCGAAGAGTTGATTGTTCTATTTTTTATCAATTAGGATGATTTGTCCTTTTTGGTTTTGACCTTAAGTAAAGAGAAATGTAGGAGGTAAATAAAGATGTCTGCGTCCCCAGAGAATACACTCGGGCTAATCGATATCCAGGGTGAAGCCGCACCCGCAAAGGTAGAAGATTCCGGAGAGGAGAGTGCATCTCCCTCGGGCAAATTAAAGTTTAAACGTTTTTTCACCACTGAGGATGTTCACCCTTATGATGAATTAAAATGGGAAAAGCGAACAGCGACAATTACTAACGACAGAGGTAAGGTAATTTTCAATCAGGACAACGTTGAAGTTCCTGAGAGCTGGTCACAAACAGCAGTTAATATAGTCGTTTCCAAGTATTTTTGGGGACCGCTTGGGACCGATAAAAGAGAGACAAGCATGAAACAGCTTGTCGATCGCGTTGCAGACACTTTATCCGAATGGGGATTAAAGGATAAATACTTCGATGAAGAAAGCGCTGCAATATTTAACGCAGAGCTTAAACATATATTGATAAACCAGAAAGCTTCTTTTAACTCGCCGGTCTGGTTTAACATGGGAATTGAGAAAAAACCTCAATGTTCGGCATGCTTCATTAATTCCGTAAAAGATACAATGGATTCAATTCTTAACCTTGCGAAAACTGAAGGTATGTTGTTCAAATACGGCAGCGGGACAGGCAGTAACCTTTCTTCTCTAAGAAGCAGCCGTGAAAAACTGACCGGCGGCGGCACAGCTTCCGGCCCGGTTTCTTTTATGAGAGGTTATGATTCTTTCGCCGGGGTAATCAAATCCGGTGGTAAAACACGGAGGGCCGCTAAAATGGTCATCCTTAATATCGATCATCCAGACATCGTAGAATTCATCAAGAGCAAACAGATCGAAGAAGAAAAAGCCAAAGCGCTGATAAATGCCGGTTATGACGGCTCTGTGGGTGGTGAGGCTTATAATTCCGTTTTTTATCAGAACGGAAACCACAGCGTCCGAATACCTGATCCCTTTATGAAGGCTTGTGAAGAAGACCGCGAGTGGTATACAAAAGCGGTGTTAACCGGGAAAACGATCGATGTATTCAAAGCGCGCGACCTGCTGAAGATGGTCGCTGAAGCTGCCCATCAATGCGGCGACCCCGGCGTACAGTTTGATACTACAATAAATAAATGGCATACCTGTGCTAAAACCGACAGGATACACGCTTCAAATCCCTGCAGCGAATATATGTTCCTTGATGATTCCGCCTGCAACCTGGCAAGCCTGAACCTGCTAAAATATACCGATGCAGACGGTAATTTCGATGTTGAAGCCTTTAGGCATTCAATCGATATACTTATTACCTCTCAGGAACTGATCGTAGAAAACGCCGGGTATCCGAGAGAAGAGATTGAAATAAACTCACATAAATTCCGCCCGCTTGGCCTGGGGTATGCGAACCTCGGCGCCATGCTTATGGCAAATGGCTTGCCTTATGACAGCGATGAGGGCCGTGCCCTTGCAGCAGCCGTAACAGCTATAATGACAGGGCAGGCATATCTTACATCTTCCATCATTGCCGAAAAAATCGGGACTTTCTCCGAATACGAGCTCAACAAGGAATCGATGCTAAGAGTTATAAAAATGCATAAAGACGCAGTGGAAGACATCGACTCACAATATGTGCCCAGGAATGTGTTCGATGCCGCACGCGAGACCTGGAAAGAAGCGCTGGAGTACGGAAAAAAATACGGCTACCGTAACGCACAGGCAACAGTCCTTGCGCCGACCGGGACGATAGGTTTTATGATGGATTGTGATACAACCGGTATCGAGCCGGATCTTGCCCTCGTAAAATATAAAAGCCTTGCCGGCGGCGGCAATATGAAGCTTGTAAACAAAACCGTACCTAAAGCATTAGATAAACTCGAATATACTGAGGAACAGGTACTGGAAATAGTTGATTACATTTCTGCCAACAGCATGATCGAAGGCGCCCCTCATCTCAAAGATGAACACCTTGCTGTCTTTGACTGCGCTTTCAAACCGAGAGGCGGAAAAAGATTCATCCATTACATGGGCCATATCATGATGATGGCAGCCGTGCAGCCTTTCATCAGCGGCGCGATAAGCAAAACAGTGAACATCCCTGAGGATACAACCGCTGAGGAAATCTCAGAAATTTATGTCAAGGCTTGGGAAATCGGCTTGAAAGCTATCGCGATCTACCGGGATAATTCCAAGGGCCAGCAGGTTCTGACCACTGACGAAAAAGGCGACAAAATTATAGCCGGCGCGGAAAAGGGCAGGCCTATCCGGATGAAACTTCCCGAAGAGAGAGAAGCGATTACGCATAAATTTTCGCTGGCCGGGCATGAAGGATACATCACCGTCGGTATGTACGAAAACGGTATGCCCGGGGAAATCTTCCTCGTAATGGCAAAGGAAGGCTCAACGATAAGCGGCTTGATGGATTCTTTCGCCACTGCCGTTTCGCTGGCGCTGCAATACGGCGTACCGCTGGAAGTCCTGGTGAACAAATTCTCATATACCAGGTTTGAACCGTCCGGGTTCACAGGCAACCGTGAGATTTCATACGCAACATCTATAATGGATTATATTTTCCGCTGGCTTGGCACAAAATTCCTGGATAAGGTTCCAAATGGGACAAACGCAAAATCAATCACCTCTACAGAATCCTCCGTACAGGAAATACATGTAAAACCGGAGGTTGAACAGGTGGATGATTCCTCATTCGCTTTTGAAAACCAGGAGGATGCCCCGCCCTGCCACGCATGCGGCGCGATTATGGTGCGCAACGGCTCATGTTATAAATGCCTGAATTGCGGCGAAACCAGTGGGTGTTCGTAAACAACAGATAATAAAATAAATATTTGAATATATACCTAACCGCCGCAAGGCGGTTTTTTTACATTATGCCTAACCCTGAAAGCAGCGACATCACGCCTGTCAGCAGTACAATACACAGGGCAATTTTACGGAAGAGCTTCTCGGGCACTTTATGCGCCAGTGCATTCCCGAGTACCATCCCCAGTATTAGGCCTGGCAAAAAATAAAGCGCGTATAAAACCGACTCACTACTGAACAAGCCGTTAAAAATAAAAACCGGTATTGTGAAGATATTCATAGTCAAGAAGTATGAAACCAGGTTCGCCCGGAACTCAGCTTTAGCTGTGCCCTGGTTGGTGAAAAATAGTATAACCGGGGGGCCGCTCATCGAGATGCTGCCGTTCAAGAGGCCGGAAGCAAGGCCTATCGGCACGAATGCGGCTTTCTCCCGCTTGATCTTCACACTGAATCCAAGCAGGAAAAGAATAGCAAAAAAGCTTATAACCACGCCGATGAAAATCTTCAGGCTTTCCTGTGACAGGATCTTTAATAAATAAGCACCGAATGGTATACCAATAATCCCACAAATCATAAGCGGGATAATCCTCTTAAGGTTTACATCTTTCCTGCAGGAGTATAAGAGGTAGGCATTCAAGAGCAGGCCATGAAGAATCATTATCGGCACAATAATTTTCGGAGACATAAAGATAACCAGTAATGGCACTGAGATCAATGACATCCCGAAAGCGGTCAAACCCTGCACCAGGCTCGCTGTAAAAATAATTAATAATCCAATAAATATTTCTAACATTATATAACCTTTTTACCGTTCTTATTATTTTTATTACTGGAGAGGATAATCACGACGCCGGCTATTATCATCACCGCGGAAAATATTATTCTACTATTCATTTCACCGTCCCCCGCCAGCCAACCGGCGGAAAGCGCGATTACAGCATTTACATAAGTATATGTTGCCACCTTCGATGCCGCTGTTTTCCGAAGGAGCCAGGCATAAACAGTGTATGCAATGATAGATGCGAATATCATCAGGAAGAAGAAAGCAAAAATCGATTTGTTGCTGATACCGGTAAGATCAAGATCCCACAAATGGCCCGAGATAGTAAGTATAAGCAGGGAAACCGCTCCGCCTGTCATCATCTGCATCGCGCTTGACAATATCACAGAATCCGGCAGTTTCGCTTTTTTACTGTAAATAGAACCGAATGACCACGAAACAGTTGCCAGGATCAGGAAAACCACACTGAACAGGCTGCCGCCAGCGATACCTACCAGGTTCCCGGGTCCGATCAAAAATGCCATCCCAGCCGTGCCTAATATTATACCGAGAATCACCCTCCATCCGGGCCGCTCGGAATACCTCATTGCCCAATCAATTAAAACCATCCAAACCGGTATCGTGGTGACGACCAGGGCAACGAGCCCTGAGGGCAATACTTTTGATGCTGTAACAACACCCATATGACAGAAAACAAAAAGTAGCGACCCGATCTTTACAGCAGAAAACCAGTGCTCCGGGGTCAGCTTCTCACGGAATCGGGTCCGCGCAATAGAGAACAACACAAGGCCAGCTGTAAAATTCCTGATCCCGATAAGATGAAGAGGCGGGATTGTCTCGACAGCGTAACGAACAGCCAGGTAAGAAAATCCCCAGAAAGCATAGATAATGAAAAATGCCATTACAATGTACAGTTTCAGTGATCCCTGTCTTTTTCCTGTGCTTGTTTCCATCACAACCTCGACTCTTTATTATCCATCCGCGCATGAAGATATAGCATAAGAAATTATCTGTAAAGTATTATCGGGAATATTTTCAGGAAGCTTCTAAAATGAATAAAATCCAGAGAAGCAATTTTATAAAAATACTGAATTATTAAAGATATCCCAGCTTACAAGAAAGCTATTATCGATCCAAAAAAAAACTAGTTTTCGGAAAGGGGCAATACCGAGGTTTCTTTGATGGTCTCAAGAACTATATTCGAACTTGTATTTTTAATATTGCTTACAACCGCTATTTTCTTGGCAAGAATGTCGGAGAACTCTTTGATATCCTTCGCTACAACTTTAAGAAGAAGCGCATCCGAACCGCTGATGAAATGAATCTCCAGCACATTATCCAGAGCAGCGAGTTTTTTCGCGGTATCTTCAACCAGTGATGTATTATCGAGTTCCACATAAACATAAGATTTAAAGCTTATATTGACTGCCCTGCTGTCGAGCCTCGCCTCGTGGCCAATCACAACACCTTTTTTCTCCAGCTTACGCATCCGGTCAAAAATCGCGGATGCAGCCATCCCCACTTGTTTGCCTATCTCTGCATAAGAGGTTTTGTTATTCTTTTGGATAATTGCTAAAATTTTTCTATCAATTTTATCAATCATATTCAACTGTCCTTTACTATTGACCGAATTTTACCATATAAAATTAACAATAAAAGAATTTTATTCAAGTTTCGCCATACCGTGATTCTAATAATCAGTAATTGTTCTCTAATCAAAATTCAAACAGCAGATAACTTCGCTTCTGCCGCAGAAAAAACGGCTGCAAAAACAGATCTGCATAAATAACTTTTTCACTTTTTTGCAAATAACACCTTGATTTATTATGGGCATATGCTCATAATACAATTGGGAGAGATGAGATGCCCAGGCCGAAAAGCAAACGAAGAGTTCTATCACTACCCAGATACAGTTACTTTCTCCCACTTGGAACACCTACTGATACACTGCAGGAGATAAAGCTCACAATAGACGAGCTTGAAGCAATCAGGCTCAAGGATTACGAGGGGCTTTATCAGAAGGAAGCCGCGAAAAAAATGAATGTTTCCCGGCAGACTTTTGGCAGGATACTTGAATCCGCCAGGAAAAAGATAGCCGAAGCGTTGCTGAAGGGAACAACCATCACGATAAAAGGCGGGCGATATAACCTACCCGCGATGACGGTTCTACATTGCGAATATTGCGGGCACGAGATAACGGTCCGGGAAGAGGGCCTGGAAAGCACCACGTGCCCTTCATGCGGCAAAAAAGGTTTTAATATTAGCTAGTACATATTTTATAAATTGGTCATTGTATTGTGAACATTGCCCCCGGTGGGAGGCATCAATTAGAATTATTCATACCTCCTCCTAAATGGATAAATGATTCTAAAGTCCCACTAACCTGACAACCGGCGCCGTCGTCTTCCTTCCCCCTTCATAGACATGACGGCGCCTTTTTTATGTAAAAATTATAGTCATATTCGAGGATCCATCCGCCGAAGCTATGCGAAGGAGGACGCCCCCAAAGACACATAGCCGAATATCTTCCTTTTAGATTTTTCCAATGTAAGTTAATTTGAATATAATATTTATAATGCTATACTCTTCTCAATAATAAGGTTTTCACTTTACCGCAACCTTGGGGAGAACCGTATGGACAAAAAAGCTAATTATTATCTCAAAAAATATGAAGAGCACTATAAATTAATAGACACAAAACCGAAGGCGGATGTTATTGGTTTCCTTGAAACAGTTATTCAAGAAGCAGAAGACAAAGGTGATGATGCTTATGCTCTGTTCTTTAAAGGTAGAAAGAATTGGATGTTGGGTAATTTTAAAGAGGCCGCAAGATTAAAAGGAAAAGCTGCAGATAAATTACCAAATGTAGCATTTGTTTTAATTGGTTACGCTGTATCTCTCGCATACATAAATGACGAAGAAAATGCAATTAAATTTGCTGATATAGCTTATAAGCTTGAACCCGACTCTGCTTTAATAAACTGGAAAAATGGTGTTGTATCATATAAGCTTAGAAAACCATCAGAAGCTATTCTTGCATTAGATAAAGCACTTAAACTAGATCCTGACAACATTCATGCACTTGGTAAAAAAGGAGATGTATTACATGAATTAAATAAATTCGATGAAGCGAGTGCTGTTTATAAAAAAGCTTTAAATCATGCTCCTAAAAGTGTACCTTTATTAAATAACCTTGGTGTTGTACTCAGACATGCGAATAAACATACAGAAGCAATTGAAATTTTAAAACTGAGTAATGAAATTGATCCAACAATAATTGACACAATTGTTAATTTAGGCGCTACATATGATGATTTGGGAAAATATTACTTAGCTCTCGATTATTATAATAAAGCTCTTGAAATTAATTCAGAATGTCTTACTGCTATCATAAATAAAGGGATAACACTTAGCAACCTCGTCAAATATGAAGAAGCCATCAGGATGTATAACAAAGCACTGGAGATTAATCCAGAAGAGATCAACGCTCTCGTCAGCAAAGGCGATGCATTATACAAACTCGGTAAATATAATCAAGCCATCAAACTATATTCTAAGGCTCTAGAAATCAACCCAAAGGAAATTAGTGCTCTTGTAAATAAAGGACGTACTTTAATCGATCTCGGAGAGCATCATGAGGCTATCAAATTATATGATAAGGTGCTTAAGATCGAACCGCAGAACAAGTATGCCTTATATGGCCTTGTAGATTGTTATATTGCTATTAAA
This sequence comes from Acidobacteriota bacterium, assembly GCA_016932915.1. Classification (GTDB taxonomy): domain Bacteria; phylum Acidobacteriota; class DATKUA01; order JAFGBY01; family JAFGBY01; genus JAFGBY01. The sequence continues at coordinate 22,858 of JAFGBY010000016.1, forward strand.
GATTTTAAGAAAGCTAAGAAAATAGATAAAGAGCTTAAAAAAATTCTTGATGATGATAATGAAAGTACGATTTGGCTCGATTACAAAATGAGTGAGCTCCCCTCTGAGAAAACGAGCATTAATCCAGAGATTCAAAAGCTTGATTACTATATGCGAAAAGTACTTGAGGATTTTAATGATAAAAAAATGACAATATATACTGGGACCATTGAAACTGCTAAAAATAAATTCAATAGTGTAATAAAAAAATATGATAACTCGGATAAATTTAAAGAGACTGAGCCGAAGAATGGCTTTCTTTCAATCTTGAGACGATGGAATTCTTATACTCCTATTCTGAACATCGCCGATAGTAAGGGCGGCGGCTACTTCATGAAGATTGGTGGGAAAGGTATCGTCGTAGATCCGGGAATTGATTTCATGCGTAACTTCTTTGGAGAGGGATTCCTTTTTTATGATATTGATATGGTTTTTATAACCCATGCGCATCCAGACCATATGGCGGACTTGGAATCGATTTTCAGCCTACTCCATGAAATTAACGAGGACTTACCAGATGGTAAAAAAAAGACAATTGATCTTTATATGAACTTGGGAACAATGAAAAAAGTGTCGGGCTGGCTGAACCCCAGGGAAGATTATCTCAGAAAGATTCATGTTGTGGAAGAAGGTATCGAGTACCCTCTAACCAATATTCTTAGTGTACTCCCAACAAAGGCTATACATTGTGAAATCCTAGCAAAGAATTACGCTTTGGGATACATATTCAAACTGCGGGGAAGAAAAATAATTGGATTCACAGGTGATACTGCCTGGGCTCAGGATGGAAGCATTGCAGAACCGTATAAAAAATGTGATATCTTAGTAGCTCACCTTGGTAGTATATACGAGAAAGATTTTAAAGGAGAACTTCACAGCAATCACCTTGGTTTATTGGGTCTAAGCGGGCTAATAGGCGCAGTTAAACCGAAATTGTGTGTAATATCTGAATTTGGCGAGGAACTCGAAACATTTAGAGAAGAGCTGGCGAATAATTTAACAAAAAATTTAGGGCCTACATGTATTTCCGCTGATATAGGGACAGAGGTTGGTTTCACCGATCCGCCAACTATACGCTGCATTATATGTGGAGAATTTGTAAAAAATTATTTTTCCGACAACATGGAAGGTTGCGTATTTTACAAATGCAACACCTGTAAAGAAGAATATGATTCGACAGATAATACTAAAAAATATATAAACGGCACAATCTACCCTAAGAAAACACTAAGAGAGTTTTAATAATCATTATTATTAAAAACCATTCTCAATTGCTATACATACTGGAAATCATCTAATTGCCTCACTCCAACGCATATTCCAGCGCCGCGTAGGAGAGGAGTTGTGTTGACGGCAGAGTCGGGAGCGGGGAGTTGTTTTCGTTAATAATCAACGGAATCTCCGTGCAGCCGAGGATAACGGCATCAGCGTTCTCATCTTTCATTAATCTCTCAATTACCTTCTGAAAGTGCTCTATAGAACCAGGTATAAACTTCCCGTAGACCAGTTCCTCGAAGATAATTCGGTTGATTTCCAATCTTTCATCCAATTCCGGTATTACATTTCCTATGGCTGCTTCCCCTAACTTCTCTTTATAGACCGGCCCTTCCATAAGGTATTTCGTGCCGAGTACAGCCAGTTTTTTATACCCATTTTCTTTTGCCTTCGCCGCGACCACCTCCGCAATGTGCAGCCAGGGGAGCGGGGATTTCTCCAGTACGAGGTCAAACGCCTGATGGATCGTATTATCGGGCGATATGCAGAACTGAGCCCCGGTGCGCGCAAGTTTCTCGGCGGAATCGATCATCAGCCCGGCGACCCCTTCCCAGTCATCGGCGTAGATGAATTCCATATATTTATCGAACGGATTCGTATGAAGTGATATCTCCGGGTGAGCATGCTCCCTGCCTATCATCGCGGCCCCTTCCACACAGATCGTCTCATAACATAACGCCGCGCCCGGCGGGCTGCAACCGACTATCCCGATATGTTTCATAAATCTATCCCCTTATAAGATTAACAGGTAAGATGGAACATTGCGATGGTTTTTTTGTCGTCCGCCATGCCGTTAAAAATCTTCACCGCTTTGCCAGATTTTCCCATCACCAGTTCGATATATTCTTTTTTTACTTTATTGATCACTTCATCCGAGACTTTCATCAAACCGAAAAACCCGGTGCCGATGATAATCAACTCCGGCTTCAGAACGAATACATCCTCGATATCTTCCGGTTGAAGAAGATGACCCTGCTTTCTCCACCAGGAACTTTCCACTTTATCCGGATAAATAATAAGATCGGATGTATAGGCGTTACCATCTATAACCATTTTCCCGAATTGATATTTATCGATTTTCATTCGACTCTGTCCAGGTACCAGATCCCATCCGCAAGCATATGAGTGACATAATAAACCTTGAGGTCTTCACAACGCAGAATATATTTTTCCTTCTGCGCGCGGCTTTGGAAATCCTCTTCAATGGTCTTATATAAGATGTCCAGAACCAGGAGTTCATCATTATCTACAATAATACTTTTCGGCTTCACTGCCGCTTTATGTCCATCATAAGTTTTTACACTGATAACCCTCATTTTGGGTAACCTCTCCAGGTAATTATATAAGTTTATTCCTTTTCAGCAAACCGAAAAGGAAATATAATGATTTAAAACTTAGAGGTAGCCCGATGAAACTTACATTTAAACCGGTTACTCCGGAGAGATGGAACGACTTCGAGGAACTCTTCGGGGAACGCGGCGCGTGTGGAGGCTGCTGGTGTATGTACTGGCGCGAGAGATCAAAAGAATTCCAGGCAAATAAAGGCTCCGGCAACCGTGAAGCAATGAAACGAATTATCCTAGACGGCAAGGAACCCGGAATCATAGCATACGACGGTAAAAAACCTATAGGATGGTGCTCTATAGCGCCTCGCGAAGAATTTACCTATTTCGAAAGAACCCGCAAATTCAAGCCGTTAGACGACAGACCTGCCTGGGTTATCTCCTGTCTTTTCCTCCTTAAAGATTACAGGGGGAAAAATCTATCAACCGAACTGATAAAGGCCGCTGTGGAGTTCGCTGCCGGAAAGGGAGCGGAAATTGTGGAGGGTTACCCGAATGACATTCCCGGCAAGACATATCCGCCGCCATCTGTATGGACCGGGATGTTTTCATCTTTTATCGATGCAGGTTTTAAAGAAGCAGCCAGGCCTTCACCAACTAAACCGATAGTACGCTTCTACATACGCTGAATTGAGAAGAAATAAAGTTCTCTTTTTTTCGTCTTTACTCTATGTAAACAAACTATGGAGGACTTTATGAAATTACAATCCCTGATATTATCAGCAGCATTAATGACGATTCTGCTATTCTCTGCCATTCCTGCCCAGGCTCACTGCCAGGTTCCATGCGGGATCTACGGTGACGAAGCCAGATTCGATATGATCGAAGAGCATTTGATGACAATCGAAAAAAGCATGAACGAGATAAAAAGGCTATCCGCTGAAGGCGATAAGAACTATAACCAGATTGTAAGGTGGGTAAATACCAAAGAAACTCATGCCGGATACATCGACGAGATAATCACAAGCTATTTCCTGGCGCAGCGAGTAAAACTACCCGAAGATAAAACCGAAGCCACAATGAAGTCTTATCTTCAGAAGTTATCTCTTCTGCACCATATGCTGGTTTACTCGATGAAATGCAAACAGACCATTGACACAGAAAATGTTCACAAACTGAAAGAACTGTCCACTGAATTTGAAAAACTTTATTTTCATAAAGAACAAAAATAACAGTCTTCAAAAAGAAGAATAATTTAAAGCCTCCCCGAAGGGAGGCTTTTTTTGTTTTTTTTGTAAGTCTAACAAACTTATATGATTGCTTCCCGGAGTAGTCGTCTAGTTTATATTTCCAGTGACCTCAGTGATTAATTGCCTACCCTCCTGGAGAGGACACGCATACTTCTCCATCCCATATTTACCGAAAATAAAGCCCTGGCCGCTCTGGTTCGTCATATTGACATAGCATTTGTACTTCGTAGCATCTGCGGGATTTTTGCCTGCATAAGCATTGAACTTAACCGGGCGTACAATATCATTATCAGGTGGAAAATAAAGCGGCTGCGTAGATCCTGAACCTATCACTTCCTGAAGATTATCAGTAGTAACATGACATGTAATCTGGAAATTCTTGATCTTATCACAGTTATTGTAGAACTTTACCGGCACATAAAATGTGAAGTCTTCGGCTAATGTGATCGAAGCAAACGAGATACTACAGAGTATTATTAAAGCGAGAATAAGTGTCTTTTTCATGATCTCCCTCATTTATTTTTTACTACCGGTTGTACCGGTTGAAATGTTATCTGCGGTTTTATATGTCCAACAATTGTCCCGGTCCTAATTACTTTCGGCTGGAACTGAGACATATGCCCGACTATGGTACCTGTATGGATCTCCACCGGCGAAAATTGATTCATCCAACCTACTATCGCCGTGGTGTGTATAGTAACTTCATCGAATTTCTGCATCCATCCGACTATTACGCCTGTATGGATCTCAACCGGCTCATATTTTTGAAAAGCGCCTGTTATCGTAGAAGTTCTGATCTGGACAGGTTTGAAAAACTTAATCTGATTTTTCTTCAGTTTTAAATTCTTTTGCTGCCCCGTTTCACAGTTTATAGAAGAAGGCTGAAGAAACAATAATCCAATAATTATCAGGAATGCTAACTGTTTATATCTCAATGACATCTTCCCATGAATTTAGTTTACACTAGCACACTATTTGAAAAATGTCAAGATGAACATCTCCATCATCCTGAAGGGATAAGAACCAATAAAAACAACCCATGGTCAAGATGATATCGGGTAATTGGCTTCCGGCCTTGAGTCTATTTTGTCCCACTTATATATATACTTAAAGAATGAACAGAAGAGATTTTCTAAAAAGTGTAGGATTCGCGGCGGTTATAATACCTGCCTATGACAGTTCTATTTCAGTACTAAATAAACCATTACTTCTCGAATTCCCAATAGCCGGTTATCAATATTATAAAGGTACTGAATATGAGACCTTTTTAAAAGAAGACGAGAAGATCATTCTTCTTCGTGAACCTGAAAATCCCTACGATGAGAAAGCAGTAGCAGTTTACTTCAAACATATAAAGCTTGGTTATATTCCGCGGATTGACAATAAGGTAATAGCGAATCTTCTCGACAGAGGGATCAATATCCTTGGGATGATCAGTAAATTTATAAAAGATAATCCGACATGGGACCGAGTTTGGGTAAATTTATTTCTTGAATAGTGGTTTTATGAGATTTACCGGAATGAGTAGATATAATAAAACCCGGCGGCGACCTACTCTCCCACACCCCCATGGATGCAGTACCATCGGCGCTGGAGGTCTTAACTTCCGTGTTCGGAATGAGAACGGGTGTGTCCCCTCCGCCATAACCACCGGGAAACTTTAAAAATTCATAAATTAAAAGAGCAGACAACCGAAAGGCGCGAAGAAGGGATTCATAACTTTTGTGAGCGTTCTTGCCAAGTAAAAATTAAAGGCCAAGCCTCACGACCAATTAGTACTGGTAAGCTAAATACATTACTGCACTTACACATCCAGCCTATCAACCTCATCATCTATAAGGGGTCTTCAGTACTGTTAACCAGTAAGGGAGATCTAATCTCGGGGTCGGCTTCGCGCTTATATGCTTTCAGCGCTTATCCATGCCGAACATAGCTACCCAGCAATGCTTCTGGCGAAACAACTGGTACACCAGAGGTTCGTCCATCCCGGTCCTCTCGTACTAGGGACAGATTCCCACAAATCTCCTACGCGCGCGGCAGATAGGGACCGAACTGTCTCGCGACGTTCTAAACCCAGCTCGCGTACCGCTTTAATCGGCGAACAGCCGAACCCTTGGAACCTGCTTCAGCTCCAGGATGCGATGAGCCGACATCGAGGTGCCAAACCTTGCCGTCGATGTGAACTCTTGGGCAAGAT
>JAFGBY010000017.1 GCA_016932915.1 Acidobacteriota bacterium
TAAGTACGATAGCACATCTGAAAAGCTTAGTTTTCGCCATAATTGCTCCAAACCTGTTTATATAAATTATATGTTTAAGCTGTTTAAAGTCAAGAAGTTAAGAATGAAGAATATAATTAGTAAATATAATGCTATTCATTTAAATGAACATTAATCATTTCGCTTTTTTAAAAAATAAACTATAATATGAGATTATAATAAATCATAGGGAATTTAATTGATTTCCGGTAGATGGAGTTAGAAATTGATAATTGTTTTCGTCGGCACCGGTAATATCTGCCGTTCCCCTCTTGCCGAGGGTTATATGAGAAAAATCCTGTCAGAAAAAGGAATTCATAAAGTGCTGGTAGACTCGGCAGGTACCAATGCCCTTGATAACTACCGCCCATCGAACGAGGCAAGGATTGTAGCCGAAGAAAATGGATTCAATATCAATGAGCTTAAATCAAGACAGGTCTCGGCAAAAGATATAGAGGTTGCTGATTTCATCCTTGTGATGACGGAAAACCATAAGGACTTCCTTGAAAACCGGTTTGGAAATCACTCCTCTAAAATCGAGCTTCTTGGTTCATACCTGGAAGAACCTGACCTTCGAGAAATCCCTGATCCTATTGGGTTGGGAGTCGATACATACAGGGATGTTTTTACACGGATAAAAACCTCTATTGACCTGTTTTTCTGGAAACGTATACTTGTTTAAAAGCTATTGAACATTTTCCCGAATTGGCTAAACTAATGACATTCTAGTGGTGAAAATATATGCAAACTAAAGTGATGGTAGTAGATGATAACCAGGATATAAGAAACCTGCTTGCAACCTGGTTAAGACAGGTAGGATATGAGGTTGTACTGGCTGAGGATGGTATTCAGGCTCTTGATCTTTTTGAACGTGAACGCCCGACAATGGTTTACCTTGATATGTTGCTCCCGAAAAAGAACGGGATAGAAATATGTAAAATGATCAAGGAAAACCCGAAAACCAAGAATATCCCCATCGTTATGATGACAGCTGTTTATAAAGGCATGCAATTTGCGCTTGAAGCGAAAAAAAGCGGCGCTGATCAATATATAGAAAAACCGTTTCAAAATGATAAAATCCTGGAGATTACGCATAACCTGATAGGCCCTCCAGAAGTCCAGGTAATAGATGAAATCTCCTACGTGGATACTACTGTCAGCCAGAAAGAGATAACACTCGAAGGTGACCTCCTAATGGTCAACTTTGCACAGATCCTGCAGAATATCCTGGCGAAAAAACTATCCGGGGAACTCAGGATAAAAAATGAATCCGCGATAAAATCAATCTTCTTTCTCGATGGGCGCCCCCTCTATACTGCATCCAACCAGATAACGGATAGATTGGGAATAACAATACTTAAAAAAGGCTTAATCACAAAAGCCCAGTATGATGATGCAGTCCGGATGATGCAGGAAAGCGGCGGCACACTTAAAATAGGCCAGGCTCTTATACAATTGAATTATTTGAATGAATTTGAGCTCAGCAATACTCTCAAAGAACAATACCTGAGGATAATGCTTTCCATATTCAAATGGGAAAGCGGCGAATATAAATTTATTAATGCAAGTGGTATTCGGGAACAGAGCGATGCTCTGGAAACCCCGATCAAATCAATTGTATTGACCGGCATCACCGAATGCTATACTGCAACGAGAGTAAAAAAGGAACTGCCTTCCCTTGATGTCGTATTTGCGCTTACTAAAGATGGAATAGATTTTATGCAGGAGCACACAGGTGACACAACAATTAAGAATTTCCTCAGAAAAATAGACGGACAATATACTTTAAGAGAGCTGATGAATGAAAATCCCGAGCAGAGCGATGAGATATCTATAAACATATACGCTGGTTACATGGCGGGGTATCTTTCGATCAGGGAAACCAGAGAATCCTTACGCGAGATAGAAGATTCCGCACATTCGATCACACCAGAAATGATATTAAAAAAATACAAAGCAGTTCATGAGCAGAATTATTACCAGGTTCTTGGCGTAGATTCTAAAGCCGATACAAAAGACATAAAAAAGGCTTACTTCAAGCTGGCTAAATTATATCATCCAGATAAATTCCTCGGTGAAGAATATAAACAGCATAAAGAAAAAATCGATGATGTTTTCAATAAAATCAGCCAGGCATACAGAGTTTTAACCTCGGTATCAAAACGCAATGAATATGAAAAGACAATGTCTACGCCTAAAGAAGACCGGGAAACCATTGAACAGTACACAAGGGTTAGGAATGCCGAGATGAGATTTATTGAGGGAAAAGCCGCTTATCAGCGTGCGAGATATGATGAAGCAATAGAGGCGCTGAAATGGGCAATAGATCTGAATCCGGATGAATCTGAATACCAGAAGTATATGGGTCTCTGTTTCATGAGAAAATATGACTCGGCGGAGCCTCAATTTAAACAAAGTGAACAGTATTTTACAAGGGCTCTTGAATTAAGGGATAAAGATCCTGAATTGTACTTCCTGCTCGGGCAGTACATGAAACTCAAGGGTAATGAAAGCGCTGCGCTGGAAAAATTCAAGAGCGCTGTCCGGTTAAAACCGGATTATCATGAAGCGCTTCGTGAGATCCGCCTTTTCGAAATGCGCTCTGAAAAGAATAAAAAGAAAAGCGGCGGATTCTTCAAAAAAAGCTGATAACCAGTTAACACAGATTAATTTTCATGGATTTTTATAAGGAAGTAGAGAATTATTTCCTGCAAGCAAGAGGCAGGTACTTCGGTATCCATTCTTACAACCTTCTCTCCCCCAGTGAAATTAAAGCCATCAAAGAACTGGAAAATCGCGGGGTAGCTATGAAAACTATTACACTCGGGATTGATGAGAGCCTCAAGCGCTTCCGGATGAACTACCCGGACCGAATCGAAGATCCACCGGGATTACTTTACTGCAAACCGACGATTCTGAAACACCACCGAAGAATAACAAAAGCGGCTGTCGGTAAAGCCCCGGATAAACCTACAAAAAAAGAACCAGTGACAATACCAACTCATGAAAAGGTATCATTGATCATCGGGAAATCCATCAAAGAAGTAGAGAGGAGCCCCTTATTTCGAAATAAAGCTGAAATTATAGATATCATCAACAACCTGGCAACTAAATATAAAGAGATATCCTCTGAGGAAAAACCGGATGAAGAATTGTGGGAGAAAAACCTTGAAAACTTCATTACCGAGATATCCTGTAAATTAAGTTGGGGGATTAAAAAATTTGTCCTAATGGAAATTTCCGAGATGGTTGGAAAATATAAAACAAAAATGAACCGAGATACCTTTATTGAGACCCGCAATGCAATATACTATGAGAAAATTCTCGAGATACTCCAACTGAACGAGCTGGATAACCTGGCCTGATATGTTCCGACCATTTGCCGTATTGGCTCTCGTTTTTAGCTCAGGAATACTTTTTCAATATCTGTTTCCCATTCCTGTATTATTCATCATATTTGCAGCGCTAATATTCATTGTCATATCAATAATTTACACAAGAAAAGATAAAATTATCACAGCATATATTTTGCTTGGTATTGCAATGACATTTCTTGGGATGCTTCACTACCAGAACCATCAGACAATTTTTTCCGATAATGATTTCCGAGAACTCTTGAGATCAGGTGCAATAAATTCCGAGAATCAATACACAATAATTGCACAGACCATCAGCCCACCAACGTTCTTTGAAAATAATGCCAATATAGAGATAGATCTGAAACAAATATCCTCATCCAAAGTCAATATAAAATCATCCGGTAAACTTTTCATGAGTATATCCCTGGAAGCCGAATCTAATTCCCAAACACTTCCCGAACGTGGAGATACGATACGTGTGATTGCATCATTCAAACTTTATAAAGAATACGACAATGGAAATTATTATAAACATTGGGATTACCGCAGTCGGAAGAATCTGGAATACAGCATCAAGGTGAAAGATACACGCGCTATCCAGATTTTAAAAAAACGATCACTCATTAATCCTATCAACCTCGCAAACGTTCTCAGAAAAAAAGTATTGTCAGCTATTGATTCCAACTTCAACGATTTAAAAATTGCCGGCTTTTATAAAGCAGTATTGCTGGGCGTCCGCGATAAAGAGCTATTCAATGAAAATTATAACCTCAGGACTAGCGGACTCTATCATATTACAGCTGTATCCGGGATACATATCGGCATCCTTCTCTTAGTCTTTATGACCGTATTCAGGTATATTTACAAAAGCAGGAATAAGCGGCTTATTGCATCGCTTGTGTCTCTGATAATTTTCTGGTTTGCCATTGGCTTTTATCCATCGGTAACCAGAGCCACTATCATTTCAGCTATATGGCTTCTTGCTCTGCTTGCAGGGAGGAAAATCGATTTCATCAACGTTCTCGGATTATCTGCTTTTATTATTCTGCTTGCAAATCCAAATGAACTCTTCGGACCAGGTTTTCATTACACTTACCTGATTTCACTGTTCCTTTATCTTTTCCTGAACAGAATTTTGCAGGGCGAAAAAGAGAATCAATTCAAGGATTATTTCCTCGGGTTGTTGGTTGCCTCGGTGATCGCTTTCCTGGTATCGACACCATTGAACGCATATCACTACAATATGGTTACACCGGTATCAATAATAATAAATCTTCTGGTGGCACCGCTACTGGCCATTCTTCTTTCATTTGCTTTTATCTTCATTATATTCTCCATCCTCGAATTTCCCTTTGTCGGGCTGCTTGCCGTTGTACAATCACTCATTATAAAAGCTTTCCAATTCCTGGTAGGTTTAGGTAAATATTCTTGGGCATCTTTCCGTGTCCCCACACCGAATATCTTTCTTGTTACACTATCAATCATACTGCTCCTTTTGTTATACCTTATCTGGTCAAAACCGAAACCGAGGCTTGTTCTTGCTGCAAGTTTTTCTTTTGCTTTAATGCTGGTCATCTTTCAACCCTTTTCTTACTCACCGCCTGATGAGTTGAGAATACACTTTCTCGATGTAGGCCGTGGTGATTCGATCTTCATTGAAACACCTTCCGGGCAAAATATGCTTGTGGATGGTGGCGGTTCAAACAGCATTAATGATTATATCGGTGAGAGAATCGTATCCCGGTATCTCTGGAACCTGGGGATAAAAAAAATAGATTATATGATCCTTACACATGCTCATGATGACCATACCGGTGGATTATGGCCGGTAGCGAGAAATTTTAAAATAGGCGAATTCTGGGAAAACGGTCTGAATAGTTTTACTATGGTCAATTATAACCTCCTAATTTATTACACTAAAAGCCAGTGTGAAACCATGATTGTCCGTGAAGGATTTCAACGAAAAATAGGAAACTTGGAGATTTTCTGTCTTAATCCACCGGTATCATCAGAAAAACCAGCCATGCCACAAAACAATGACTCAATTGTAATTAGAATGCTGTACGGTAATTCATCAGTACTCTTGACTGGCGATATCGAAAAAAAGACAGAAAAACGACTCATTGAAAAATATGGAAACTCGATGGAATCGGATATCCTCAAAGCACCTCATCACGGCTCAAAGCACAGCAATACTCAGGAATTTATAGAAATTATAGATCCCCAGATTGTTATATTTACTGCCAGAAACCTGGGATTTATAAAATTTCCCAATCCAACGGTTCTAAAACTATATAATGATAATGGCGCAGATATCCTCAGAACAGATAAAAACGGTAGAATTCTTCTGAAGATAACTCTTTCTGGTAAGATTTCTTATGAAACAATAAAAAAATAAAAAAATTTTGCCCGAAACTTGACATCTTGTCACTCAGATTATATATTATATCTAGGCTCATATAGCGAGCCAGGAGGAATAATATGAGAATGGATAAATTCACGATTCAAACGACTGAAATACTCCAGGAAGCTGCATCACTGGCAGGCGACATGGAACACCAGGGCATTCGGCCCGGCCATTTCCTGCTCGCGGCGCTGGAGGTTAGCGATAATATAATTCCAGCAATATCCAACAGGCTCGAAACCAACCCGCTTGAACTAGCAGAAGAAATAAAAAAACAACTAAGTGCTGATCCCAAAATCTCCGGCGGTGGACTGCAAACCTATCTCACCCCGGATATGGAACGTGTAATTAAAAATTCATTTAGCGAAGCCGATAATTTCAAGGATGAATATGTCTCATCCGAACATATCCTACTAGCAATTTTACAATCCGATTGCCGCGAAGCGAAATTATTACAAAGGAAAGGTTTTACACACTCACGCGTTCTTAAAGCTATGCAGGAGATACGCGGCAACCAGAGAATAACCGACCCCTCCCCAGAGGGAAAATTTAATGTACTGGAAAAATACTGCCAGGACCTGACAAGCCTGGCGAGAAAAGGCAAACTGGATCCTGTAATCGGAAGGGATGAAGAAATCAGGAGGGTAATGCAGGTTCTTTCACGTAGAACCAAGAACAACCCTGTCCTGATTGGTGAACCTGGTGTTGGTAAAACCGCGATCGCACAGGGTGTCGCCATCCGGATTGCTTCCGGTGACGTCCCGGAGACACTGAAAGACAGGAAAGTCGTGGCCCTTGACCTCGGCTCTCTCATCGCCGGGACAAAATTCAGAGGCGAGTTCGAGGACAGGCTAAAAGCCCTTCTTAAGGAAATCGAAAGTTCAGATGGGCAAATTATCCTATTCATCGACGAACTTCATACACTTGTCGGTGCCGGATCAGCAGAAGGAGCTATGGATGCTTCAAACATGTTAAAACCTGCTCTCGCCCGTGGGGATCTTAGAACCATTGGCGCTACTACACTGAACGAATACCAGAAATATATTGAAAAAGATGCTGCTCTTGAGAGAAGATTCCAGCCGGTCTTCGTAAGCGAGCCGGGCGTCGAAGATACCATCTCCATTCTCAGAGGCCTTAAAGAAAAATACGAACTCCATCACGGGGTTTATATTACCGATGCTGCAATTATTGCGGCAGCAACGCTCTCCGATCGCTATATCGGCGACAGATTCCTTCCGGATAAAGCAATCGACCTGGTGGATGAAGCCGCTTCACGGCTCAGGTTGGAGATAGATTCTGTACCCCAGGAAATTGATGAGCTGAATCGTAAAATAATACAGCTCGAAATCGAAAAAGAAGCGCTGAAAAAAGAAAAGGATGCATCCGCCAGAGAAAGAAGAAGTGAAATCGAGAAAAAGCTAGCGGATTTGAAAGAACTCCAGCAAGGTAAAATGGCAAGATGGAAAAACGAAAAAGACCTGATACAGCAGATGCGCGACACCCAGAAAAAGTTGGATGAAGCACATGCTGAAGAAACAAGAGCAGAACAGGCCGGCGAACTCGATAAGGTGGCAAAAATCAGGTACGGCACACTTGTAGAACTGGAGAAGAACAAAGAAGATATCCAAAAAAGGCTGAAAGAGACACAGGGCGAAAACCCGATGCTAACCGAAGAAGTAACATCTGAATCCATTGCAGAAGTAGTTTCTAATTGGACCGGTATCCCGATTTCCAGAATGCTGGAATCAGAAAGAGATAAACTGGTAAGGATGGAAGAAAGATTACACAAAAGAGTTGTAGGCCAGGATGATGCTATTAAAGCTGTTGCTGATGCGGTCCGCAGAAATCGTGCAGGCTTACAAGATCCAAACCGTCCTATTGGTTCATTTATCTTTTTAGGGCCAACCGGAGTCGGCAAAACTGAACTCGCCAGGTCACTTGCAGAATTCCTGTTCGATGATGAGAACCAGATGGTACGAATTGATATGTCCGAGTACATGGAACAGCACTCTGTTGCAAGATTGATCGGAGCGCCTCCTGGTTATATCGGATATGATGAAGGAGGCCAGCTGACCGAACAGGTACGTAGAAGGCCCTACTCTGTTGTCCTTTTCGATGAAATTGAAAAAGCTCATCCACAGGTATTTAACATTATGCTCCAGATATTGGACGACGGCCGATTGACCGACGGCAAGGGAAGAACTGTTAACTTCACAAATACGGTAATCGTAATGTCATCGAACATTGGCAGCCACATGATTGCAGAATCAGAGGATATGGATTCGACTGAGAAGCAGAACCTAATCAGATCAGAATTGAAAAAACATTTCCGGCCTGAATTCCTGAACCGGATCGACGATATAATCATCTTCCACGAGCTCTTACCGGAACATATCCGTGGAATACTCAATATCCAGATCGAAAAAATGCAAAAAATAATATCCCGGCAGGGAATCGATATATTATTCACCGACAAAGCACTGGATTACCTGGCAGAAAAAGGTTATGACCCGGTTTACGGAGCGCGTCCGCTTAAGAGGTTATTGCAGGACAAAATCCAGAACAAGCTCGCTCTTCTTCTGTTAGATGGCAGCATCCTACCGAATTCGACAGTTAAAGTGGATAAAAAGAATAGCGATTTGGATTTTGAGACTATTTCAGATGGAATTGAAAAAAAAGTATAAAAAATTCGATTAAGACTTTACATTAACTGACTCAGATTATATATTACATATCGACTGAGATTAGAAATAAAAAATGAGTAAAAACGTAAAATTAAATGAAAATAAATTCAATAGGAGGTATTAACAATGGCTTTAATCAAATGGGATCCATTCGGTGATTTAATCACAATTCAAGAGAAAATGAACAAGCTATTTGAGGACACAATGAATCGCCCGGGCGCCTATGGCGCGGATGAGGAACTTGGGCTTGCAAGCTGGGCCCCTCCCGTTGATATCTATGAAACTGAAAACGAGGTAGTTTTAAAAGCCGAGCTTCCTGAAATTGACAAAGAAAAAGTCGAAATACATGTTGATAATAATATCCTTACACTCAGCGGTCATCGTGAACTCGAAAAAGAGACCAAAAAGGAAAACTATCACAGGATTGAACGTTCATATGGTAGTTTCAAACGCAGTTTCACCCTGCCAACAACGATAGACCAGGAAAAAATTGATGCAAAATTCGAAAATGGCGTTCTCAAGATATCGATGCCGAAACGTGAGGAATCCAAACCAAGACAGATTGAAATTAAAAAATAACTGTATATCGATGCGAAACAGGAGAAAACAATGACTTTAATAAGAAGATATAAAATGCCGATGACCGACAGAGAAATTTGCCCCGAATGTTTCCCGTTCTATGGTTCCATGTACACCAAAAAATGGGTTCCGGCAATTGATATATTCGAAAAAGACAACGGCCTTGTGATTAAAATGGAAGCGACAGAGATGGATACATCCAACATCGAACTTAACGTTGAAAACTTCATTCTTACAATCAAAGGGAAGCGCGAGAGGACAGATGAAAGTGAGGGTACCAAGTTCCACAGAAAAGAACGTTGGTATGGAGAATTCAACAGAAGTTTCACATTACCTGATGCTGCGGATACAACCAATATTGATGCTGCTTACAATGACGGCGTGCTGACTGTTCAGATACCGTACTTAGAAACAAAAACCCAGAAGAATTTCAAAGTAGAAATAAAATAACAACATAAACCCTGTCAAATGACAAAACCCGGAGGCGTTATACCTCCGGGTTTCTTTTTTTTTATAAGGTATATCTAAATTCAATTCCGAAATAATCTACAGCAGCTGATAAATAAGATGAGTTGAAGTTGCTATAGATCAGGTAAACTCTCAAACCCTCATACAAAGGAATTTTAAAAATAAGATCCAATTCGCTGGCATCATCGCTATTTTCCCCGTCCTGCTGAACATAGAGAGTATTCAATTCCAGACCTGTTGATTTAGGCAAGCTATAAACGACATCGAAGTAGTAAAACGGCCCATTAATAGGATCGAGATTAAGCACTTCACCAATATTCATATTCGAATAAGCAGGGGCAAATTGTAATTCACCCTCGCTGTAACTCTGGCCTGTATAACCAGCAACGAGATTAATATCACCCACTTTACCAAGGCTGAGCCCGGCTCGACCCCTGATGAAATACCCGAAAGTTTTATAATCTTCCACAGCCTGGTTAAATATAGCTCCATCGAGATGTACAAAATTAAAGAGGTGGAAGACCGCAAAACCGCCTATATAGGTACGATCTAACCCGAAAGTACTAGCATAACCAATTGAATCTCCAAACTCATAGTTAAAGGTCATACCTATCTTTTCAAGAAAGCCAGGACCACTTTCATGGAATTCGGTAAACTCATCTTCTGTGGCTCGCTCTACTCCCCCACTTCCAGGGATAAAAGAAAGTGAACCACCTATCGTATTAGTCTCACCAAAATCTTTTGAGGGACGCCATTTTGTGACCAGAATACCATCATCCTTTATTGATTTTACGAGCCATCCTTTATCGCCGTATGCTGTTGCCCTGATAACTGATCCCCCATAAGCCTGGAGCAGGAAATCGGAGAAACCTAATTCAAATGACAAGCCCAGAAGCCGCTCGCTCATCAGGAATGTATCGGCAGAATTTATTGTCCTCAAACCAATAGATAAAGATGAATTGCCATTTTTGTATTGGAGGAAAGCTTCTTTAAGTTTGATGAACATATCTGAAGATTCCTCACAGAACAAATCATCATCACTATTGCCGCGGTTTTGATTTCCACTACCATTACGGTCACCGAGGTTAGTGTCATATTGCCGCAGTCCGCCTTCGAGATAAAAACTTAATCCATCAGAAGGTTGCCACTCGAGCGCAAGAAATAATGAATTTCGCGTGAAGAGATCGGAAGCATCTCCGTTTGCAGTCCCCAAAGCCCCGGTAAGTTCAAGCGCCCAATAAAGATTTAAATTATCCACTATCGGTTTAAGGTGGCCGGCAATCTCCTTGCGACAATCATCATTCGCTCCAATTACGACTTGCGAGATCATGATAATGATTAACAATGTGTACATTAACTTGATATTCTTTTTCAACTTGATTCTCCTAGATTTAATTTAGGGACAAATGCAATCTTTGTTGCAGCTGTCGATGCAATCACCGCAGAATATGCAGTCTTCTTGAATTAGTATTCTATTATTTTCTTCGCCAATAATAGCTTTCATCTGGCAATTCCTTTCGCACCTCATACAATCTGTACAATCTTCACCAATTTTAATCCTCCGCGCACCAGGAAGCCTCGATATCCAGCCTAGTACAACACCGAGTGGGCATACTGTCTTACAGAACGGCCTGTAAATAATGATTGAAGATATCACCATGATTCCGATCAGAATCCATAGTACTGTCGATACTGTACCATAAAACAAGTTGAACACCGGTTTAAAAGGATCATATAGAGACAGCAATATTTCACCGGTCAACAACACCCAGAGAGAGAAAAATACCAGGAAAAAGTACCTTACGATCCTTAAAGATTTCTGAAGTGTTTTATTTTCCTGTAATTTGAACAACCCTCTTCTGTGCAGAATTTCCTGGAGTGCACCCAGCGGACAAATCCACCCACACCAGGTTTTACCAAGAAAATATGTCAGGAACAGCAGTCCTACTATCCATACAATTCCGTTCAGAAAAACCAGTTCTCCACGGAACACGAGAAAGATCTTAAAGAAACTCATTATTGGGCATGGGCAGCCCCCGTAATAAAAACCAAAGAATATGAGTCCCGCCAGCAAAAAAAAGATCCTGAACTTCCGAAGAGATTGACTCCTGACAAAAAACGCAGCCAATATAATCAATATATAACTGGTACCAATCTTTATAATTTGAGTCAGACTGAGGAACGGTACATCTTCCTTTTCTTCGGTTTTTACAGCAGGTGTAAATTCCTGGAATTCATCAAACTCAGAAAACTCGTCTTCAGCAGGTTTAGCTTCTAAACTTTTCTTTTCCATGGAAGAGACTTCATTACTTGATGGATTGCTTACTCCGGTTCCATTACCTTTTTCTTCAGTTCCACTGTAAGGACATCCCTCACATGAAGAATCTGTTTCATTACAAATAGATTTTTTACTCTCCGTTTCTTCGTTCCACGATGTAAATTCATCTTCATTTGAGTTTTCTGCTATATGTTTAATCTGTATTTCTTCCTGCGGAAAATAGTATCCCCAGTTACTTATGAGCACGTATAAAAGTATGAGCAGCGGTAATGCGATAGCCGCTGCCCTGATAATCGAAACAGGTTTAATTTTCACTCAACCACCCGCTGCTTTTATTCCTTTACCTCTAACTTATAATCACTTTTAGCGCCACCTTTTCTGCAATCACGAATTACCTTGAGAGTAACTTCGCCGGCTTTTTCAACTTCAATTTTCAGCTTTCTTTGCATTTGTCCCGGTTCGATCTCTTTCCAGCTGGTAGCAGCAAGAATCTTCAAACCCTCAGTTTTAAATTTTGTGTCTTCCGGACCTAAATTACACACACGGTGTGTTAAGGTGACATCAATTTTTAGAATTATAATATCTCCAACTTTCACTTCTTTATCATCTGACTTCGTTATTGTAATATCACATGGAAAAGCAGCTATTGAAAATACAACTAAGACAACAACTACAGTTAGCATTGTTAACTTTTTATTTCTCATTCCAGTCCTCCGGTATATCATGTTTTTGGAAATTTCAGGTTTCCAGGATTTATTTTCATGCCAATGCACCAAACAATCAGCCCAACTCTCACAGAACTTTGTAAACAGTAATTTTATTTATATCATAAAATCTACCAAATGTAAAGATCGGAGCTGAATCGCACTTCCTACATCATCAGCATTCTCTTAGTATTTAGAATAACATTTTTCAAAAAGGTTAAAACTTTTCGAATTTTTTCATATTGACCAAAGATATTTTCTTTGTTAATATCTCCACTTCTCGGGCCCATAGCTCAGTTGGTAGAGCTCCCGGCTCATAACCGGATGGTCCAAGGTTCGATCCCTTGTGGGCCCACCATTTTTATTAAGGAAAATGAAACGAAACCGATTAGTAAACCGAAAAAAGAGAGTAATCATCAAGAGGGATGTTTTTACATCCCTCTTTTTTATTTTATGGAAAGGGTCTGATGAGAAAATCAATTGAAGTTCTTATAAAGATGCAGGAAGAAATCGATGCCGAGAGAAAATTGATCGTAGAAAACGAATCAATTCCTGAGCGAATTAAATCCCTTGAAGATAAACTTCAAAACGCCAGGTCATCATTGCAACAAGCGGAAGCAAAACAGAAAGAAAACCTGACAAACAGGCTTAAACAGGAAGAAGAAATCAAATTAAATGAAGCAAAAAAATTGAAGCTCCAGGAACAGTTAATGAATGTAAAAAACAACGATCAATACAAGGCGACTCTTAAAGATATAGATTTTCTTGATAAAACAGTTGCCAAAGCTGAAGAAAATATACTTTACCTGATGGAGGACGAAGATATCACTTCCAAGAAAGTTAAGGAAGCAAAAACGGTTCTCGTGGAGCAGGAACAGGTTATAAAAAAAGAAGAAGATGAATTACAAAAAATAAAGATCAATAATGAGACCAAAATTGCTGAAATTCAGTCCACTAGACAAGAGCTCAAAAAACAGGTTGAACCCGAGCTGCTTGAAAGATTTGAAATAATGGCGTCAAAAAAACCATATATCGGTATCGCCTCTCTTCGCGACGATCATATCTGTTCAGTGTGCCGCTTTAAAATTCGTCCACAGATCTGGGCGGAACTTATGAGTGACCAGGAAACACATCATTGTGATAACTGTCAGAGGATTTTATATTATATACCCCCGGAAATAGATGAATAATAGCTACTGACAACCTTAAATTCATTGATATTTATTTATCTTAAGATATTATTATTTGAGAGGCTGATTGAACCTTGAAAAAGAAAATTCTGGAAATACCTTTATTCGCAACTCTACCTTCTAATTATATCGAAGACGTAGTCTCATTTTCAAGAATAAGGAAATTCAGAAAAAACTCGATGATCCTTTTTGAGAATGATGAATGTAAAGGGATACATCTTATTATCAGTGGTGATGTAAAAATTCTTTCAATATCGGCCGATGGAAAAGAACAGATCGTCGATATTCTTGGAAAAGGAGATTTTTTCTGCGAAAATATTTTCAATACAACATATCGCTCACCTTTTAACGTGCAGGCAGTATCAAATGTTGAATTACTAATAATCGATTCAACAAAATTTAAGGAAATCCTGTTATCCGATTCAGATTTATCTCTCAAGTTCCTGAATTATTTCACTCAAAGATTAAGAGATACATATTTAAGATTCAGCCAGATGATGCTTTATAAGATTGAAGAAAGGGTGTGGTATTACATTCTCAATCTAGCCAGAAAAGAAGGTGTCAATATCGGGAAAGGGATCATTAAAATCAAAAGGCCTACGCACCAGATGATTGCTACGCTGCTTGGAACAACAAGGGAATCAATTAGCCGCGCAATCAATAAACTTGATTCTGAGGGATACCTCAAGCAATCTCATAAAGAAATTTTAATCGATAAAAAACATCTGACTTAAATACCTTGATTATTCTTCAGAAAGATAATCAAATTCCTTTGATATTTTTAGTAGCTGTCCTATATCA
>JAFGBY010000018.1 GCA_016932915.1 Acidobacteriota bacterium
GGATATACAGCATGTATTTCAATTAAAAATTATCATAATGTATAAGATCAGGGTGTGGATTTATTTAAAGGGCTTTGGCATTTTGATGTAAGGGAGAAAATAGTAAATAAGTATCAAGCTGTATAAAGATTTCTCGTCAAAAAACGACTCGAAATGACTGCTCTTTGATGATTAAAGGATTGCTAGATTTATAAAAAATGAGTAACATAAAACGCCTCATTTATAAATTATAAAAGAGGCGTTATTATATGATCAGATATAATTACTGCTGCTTTTTCAGCCACTCCGCGCCGTAACGGTTGCACTCGTCGATGACAATCGGAGTCACATGCGTGTTGATGCACTCGAGACTCGGTATGCATGGAAGGAAAGCGCCGCCCGGCGCGTATGTGTCAATCGCCCTGCGTACCTCGCCGCGGATTTCATCCTCGGTCGCGTCAGCCCTGTCAACAACTCCCTGGTCAATACCGCCCATAAGCAGCAGTTTGCCCTTGGTGTTTTTCTGGATCTGGACGATATCGTTCGACGGAAGAACTCCCTGCCACATGTCAATACCCAGGTCTACCATGTCATTTTCAAGACCCATGCAGAAACTGTCGGAATGATGCTGGATCAGCACTCCGCGTTTTTTAATGTAATCGTACATGCGTTTGTAATGGGGTTTGAACAGTTCGCGGAATATCTTCGGCGGAACAAACAATGATGTCTTTGCGCCCCAGTCGTCGTGAGAATGGATGACATCCGGTTTAAGATTGTCAATAAGCTGTTCAATGGCCTTCAGTTTCCAGTCGGTATAGGCAGCGAAGAAATCGTTCAGGTGCTCGGGCTCTTCGTAAAGATCGATCATTACTTCCTCAAAAGGCATCAGGCAATGCGCGCGTTCAAGCAATCCGCGGAAAGTCGGTACCATTATCAGGGTATTGTCCCTGTCTATTTCATCAATTGACTTTTTAGCCTCGCTCCAGTCGAGATCAGCCGGGATATCCGGGAAATTGACATAATCACGCCATTTTGTTATATCTTTAATTACCTTATTCTCGTCATTGACTATCGGAATCCAGCCCGGATCCCCTTCTTCCGGCAGGAAGCGGATAACTCCGCCCCAGTTGTCAACTGCGGCCGGTCCGGAAAACTGGAGTATGTCCCAGACAGAAATGGGATCTGATATGCAATGGAACTGCAGTTTGGGGAATGCTTCAAAGCCGTAGCCCATCCACTTTACCGGTTTTTCATTACGCATTACGGATAAAAATGCTTCTTTTAAATTCATTTAGTAAAATACCTCCATAAATTTTCTTATATAGTGATAAAGGTAAAGAAAATGAAGGCAGCCTGTGAGTCAATATAATTTCCTTTTTTTTAGAAAATTATACATATTATTTTTTGATATACTCTTTCCAGGATTTTCCGTCTATAAGCATGTCTTTGATTGCCGGATTGCAAAATTTATCGACTTTTACCAGCAGGCTGCATTTCCCTTTGCGCACGGCATCGTCAAGATAAGCCGCGTGTTGCTCTGGTATGTAAAAGCGTTCAATACCTCCCGTAAATCCATTGAATGAAGAACACCTGCCTTTCATAACAACATCGCATTCGTAATCAGCGGCCTCCGCACGGGCAATTTGCCGCCCTGATACGGATCCGTCTTCATTCTGTTCAAGGCAAAGATATACATCACTGTCATTTTCCGTACAGCCGTCAGCAATAGTTATATCAAGTCTGTAGGCCAGGTAATGCCCTGAAAGCAGGTCCCGCGGGTCGTAACCGGTGATCGGTAAAATGATCGTGCTTCCGGTATTTGCCTTGATATGCTTATAAACGGCAAGAAGGAACAGGCAGAGAATCGGTATAAGCAGCGAAACTAAAATTCTGAATTTATTGTTTTTCATTTTATTTTCCCCTTGAGCCAGTTTTCGAACTTTCCCCGTTTTTTAAACCAGAGAAAAGCAGTGCCGATTATCAGCAATCCGGAAACAATAAGGCCGAAACCGGTAGAAACAAGGCTGCCGAATACCTGGAAATATATTATCAGAAAGCGCAAACCTATCAGGAGGGTTGCAAGGTTGAACAGTTTCTGTCTGTCATCGAGAATAAACAGCATGCTGAAAAGCAGAAAGATAATTATCGAGAAAGACGCGCCGATAAGATCGCCTGCCAGATAATAATATCCCGAGTGCAATTTTTCGTATGGCAGGAAAATTACGGCTGTTAAAATAATTATAATTGAAATTATTATTTTATGTTTAACAGAATATTTTGTTATTGCATGAAGTAAAATTAAACTTACTATTGCAAATGCGTACATAGGAATCATTGATTCCATCTGCGGGCCGCCGCTGAGAATTGAATAGTAAAGATCGACAGCGACTGCAACATACATGCTTCCAAGCAATACCCAAAGTTTAAAAATTTCACCGTAACGCCGTGTTGTTTTAAAATGTTCAAAGACAATATTCAGAATTAGGCACAGGAATGACAATGCAAATAAAATATCAAATATATTTTTAACACCTGATGAAGAGGACAGGTATTCCCACGGCGAGACATCCGATGTGAGCCAGAGAACCTGTGCCAGCAGGAAGGCAAGGATCCATATATGCGGCAGCAGCTTTTTCCGGGTAATGTGGGTCGGCGGTATAGTAATCACCAGCCAGACGGCAAGCGCCTGCCACAATTCACCACCCGTATGGTAAACCTGGGATATCAGGCCGATCGTACCAAAGCATAGTAAAGCAAAAAGCAGCGAGAGGCCGTCAAATATATAAGCATTTTCAGAATCCCCGAACCTGTAAATTACAAATGCGACACCAGCTAGTATAATAAAATCAAATGCCAGTTTGATAATACCCGGAATATCCGCCCAGTTCGCCGCGATCAGGGATATAATACCTATGCATATCACGCAGATCCCGAGGGATAAAAATCCGTACAATATCCATTTCGGCCTGCCCTCTGATTTTTTGCCGTTTTCGAATTTCAGGATATTCTGCATCTGATCAGTGGAGATCAGGTTTGCATTGACCCACCTGGTGAGACTGCGGTTGAGTTTTTTCACGTTTGCCTCCGGGATGCCGGCTGGTATTGGAATAGTTATTTACAAGATAAGCGGCTTTGCCGCAAAAAAGGGTTCAAGAATTCCAGGCTTGTCCTGAGCGGTGTCGAAGGGATTGTCGAGTAGGCAAAGGTGATTTCCGATTCTCCGGCAATCACCGTGCCCCTCACAGAACCGTACAAGCGAATTTCTCATACATACGGCTCTTCGAATAACCCTTCAGGATGCCTCCTCTACAAAGCGAAAAGGATTCAGGTCTTTGCGAATATTCGGTTTTGGCCATCCGACATGTTCCAATGCTTGTCGGAAGCCATTCCATGTATACGCTTTCCGCTGACTCTTCCGGTTTATCCATTTCAGCAGAATTCTGGTTGCATGGTAGATGTAGGTACTACATCTTTCCGAATTATCCGTAATGGCGTAATAATTCAGATGTCCTGTCACTTTCTCCTTTGCTTTCCTTAACATCTCTCCTTTAGTTAAATAATTCTTTGATTTACGTGCCCAATTTGTAAATTCTTCAAGACTTTTATGGAACTTCTTTCCACTTGTACTTCGCTTTATCTTGAAATACCCGTTTTTCGTCTTTCCGCAGTAATGTTTAAAACCAAGGAATATAAACTCCTTTGGCTTTTCTCCTCTTTTCTTCGCATTTTCTCTGGCATACCGTCCGAATTCTATACATTGCGTCTTTTCTTGTGCTACCTCGAGATTAAATCCTTCCAGCCTGTCCACTAAACGTTTCATAAAATCTTCTGCTTCATTCTTGTATTGAAAACATGCCAGAAAATCATCTGCAAATCTGAAATAGTAACTTTCTCCTCTGGCTTGTTTCTTAATCTTATACTCGAACCATAAATCTAACACGTAATGCAGATAGATGTTCGATAATAACGGCGATAGAATTGAACCCTGTGGGGTGCCGGATTCACTTGCTTTAACCAATCCGTCCTCCAGTATCCCACCTTTCAGCATGCGAATTATCAATCTTATAATCCGCGGGTCTCCTATGCGGTGTTTTAAAAATTTCACCATCCATTCGTGATTCACTTTATCAAAGAAGCCCTTTATGTCCGCCTCTACAATATAATTTACTCTTTTCTGCTGTACTATTCGTCCAATTTTATCCAGACAGTCATGCTGGCTTAATTCCGGTCGATATCCATAGCTGCTATCCATAAATGCTTCTTCGTAAATGGGCTCTAATACCCTTTTTACCGCTAATTCGACTATCTTATCCTCAAAGTTGCTGATGCCTAATGGTCTCCCCTTTTCGCTTCCCGGTTTTGGTATATATACCCGACGTTTTGGCGCCGGCTTATAGCCCATCCGCTTCAAACGAAGTGATAAATCCATCAGGTTCTCCTCAAGATGCTTCCCGTAATCTTCTTTTGTTACTCCATCCTCTCCAACGGCTTTCTTGCCGTCTAATGCTTCGTAGCAGTCCCGCAGATTGTCAATATCTGTTACATGATGGTATAATGATGTAAACACGATATTCCGTTCTCTGCAAGCCTTCTCCCTTATCCGCTTCAGGTCTGTACTCATTAATTCTCCGCTCCTTGTATAGCGTTAATGTTTCCCTCTTCACGGGCAGTTAATCGTGGAAACCTTCGCTCTGCGGGGATTAGCCGCTTCATAGCTAAACCTTTGCGGTCATACCGGTTTCCATCCCCCGCACCGGCGTCTTTTGACCAAACTCCTTTTACATTGTAGGGTCATACATGGTTTCCCGTTCTCTCCGGAACGGTTCGCCAAGAACCTTTTTGATATTTCCGGTGCTTGCCTGGTTACTCCATTATCGTTGCTTAGCTCGATACTGTCTGAGACCCCGGGGTGCCTTCGATAACTCGTCTCTAACGTCATCTCCGTTTCGCCTGCGCCCCCCTCGACGGGATCGGCACGTTCCCAAATTCCCTTGTTCTCGGGGCTATGGGGCAGATTCAGGGCATACACCCTTTACCTCGCTAAACTCGAATACCTTCTTGAATATCAAGATATTTCTACTGGGCGGTTGACTATTCCTTACCCAGAAGGGCTTCTATTTCCCTTTCAATAATGAACCAGCGCCAGGTTCGAACCGAGGGGTCAAGTGAAAAAATATTCTCAGTATGA
>JAFGBY010000019.1 GCA_016932915.1 Acidobacteriota bacterium
CGACCGGGATAACCTGTAAGCAAAAGCAAGAGACTCAGTGTCCCCGGCATATATCGCGGTATTTTTACCTTTCCAAATCCCGTCCGCATAAACCGGATTATAGATGATATATTCAGGTGGAACCTGGTCAATATTTTGAAGTTGAGGGTATACTCTTTTCCGTCCCGTCGCTATTATTACTGAAAGTGCCTTATAAGTTTTATGGAGACTCTTTATATTGAATATCCTACCATCTTTTTTTATCTCGGATACCTTGGAAGCCAGTATCACTTCTACACCCAGTTTCAACATCTGTTCCTGCAGCTGGTCGATCATTGTCGCGCTGGGTTTCCATACTGGGCTTAACATAGGGTGTGAAAACACATTTATGTTTAACAAATTACCACCAAGAGTGGACTGTTCCAGTAATGCGCATTTCAGGCCACGGGATGCCACCTCGATTGCAGAGAGCATCCCTGTGATGCCACCTCCGATAACGACTACATCAAAAAATTCTGATCCTGGCGAAGATTCGAGGTTAAGGGTTCTACGCAAGACTGCAAGACCTGGTGCTGATAAAAACTGTGAATCATATTCTATTACTGGTGTTTCAATCATGCCGTCTTTAAAAACAACTCCGGGTTGCTCTTTCAGATCTTCAGGGATGTCAGCCGATTTCATTATTTCAATATAATCATAATTAAGGTTATTGTAATTCAATAACCTTAATAAGTTCCCGGTTTCAATGCACCACGGTTTTCCATAAACTTTTATCTCGGCCATCTTCTACACCTCTTTTGTTAATTAACAGATTCTCGGTAATTGCTCTGTATGTGGTAAAACTACGAGCCTTTCTCCACCTGTTACAGTCATTAAAATGACTTTCCCCTTCTGCTTATCCCCTTTTTCAATCTCACCAATGACTGATGCTTCTGCGGATACAGGAAAATTTTTCAGAAAACTTGTAATTTTATCTGCCTCCGCCGCTTCTGCAATAATTACGGCTTTCCCCTCATTTGCCATATACAGAGGATCAAGCCCCAATACCTCACAAACCGCCAGAACATCGTCTCTTACCGGGATTTCTCTTTCATCTATTTTGGCATTGTATTCGGTACCGCAAATTATTTCTGTCAGAACAGCCGCCAAACCGCCCCGGGTGGGATCTCTCATACATTTAATATTATATCCCTGTTTGAACAAATCAAGTAGAGGAGTGGTTAATTCAGCGCAATCGCTTAAGATATTTGAGTTAACCGATAGGCCTTCCCTGGCGATCATCACTGCCGCGCTGTGGTCTCCAAGCGTTCCGGTTACGATTATCTTATCCCCTTCTTTCACTCTTTCAGGGGTCAACGGCTGTTTAGTAATTCTCAGGCCAATCCCTGATGTGTTGATAAAAATCTTATCCCCTTTTCCCCGGGGAAGTATCTTTGTGTCGCCTGTTGCAATTTTAACATCAGCGGCTTCAGCTGTTTTCTTTATAGAAACCAGTATTTTCTCCAAGTCCACAATACTAAAACCTTCTTCGATAATAAATGAAAGCGAGATGAATTTCGGTGTTGCTCCGACCATCAGAAGGTCATTTACAGTACCTGCGACTGCTAGCTTACCAATATCGCCACCCGGGAAAAAAACGGGATCAATGATGTAAGAATCTGTGGTAAACGCCAAATCGTTTTCTTCAATATGTAAAAGGGCGCCGTCATTGAGGCCAAATAGTTCACGATTGCCCAAATGTGGGGAAATGATCTCTTCGATGAGCTCACGTGAAAGCCTGCCTCCACTTCCGTGCCCTAGGATTATCTTCTTTTCTTTCATAGTTTATAGTGTTCTCTTAAAGCAGTATAAAATCTGTACGGATGAAAGCAATTAGAAAAATAATGCGGACACCTAAGAATAAAAAGTATCAGATAAAAAAAGCCGCAGGAATCGATGATCAACATTTCTTCGATTACCGCGGAAAGAAAATGTTGGGAATATCAATCTAAGTCAAGCTGCTATCAATCAGGATTTACCCATAATCACAGCGTGAAAAAACTTGCACAAAGTCCTACAATCTCCCACCTTGTCATGATACTCGCCTTGCCGCTCCCCGCGGCAGAGTGTCCCTTGCACTTCCCAACACATTTTTCCTTTGTCAGGATAGGCCGGACAACTGGACATGTCCTTGCATTCGAGGATTTCCCAGCAGTTGTGATTTGCTGTAGCCATAGTTTACCCCCAATCATAGAGTAATGTTAATTTGTTAGTAAACAGCAAAGTTTGACTACCTACTAATATGGTGCTTAGACAATTTTTTGCAATGTGTAATTGTCATAGAATTGTCATACAATTTACATTGTTAATCATTTACACAGAATAACATTTTTAAACTGTCTGGTTTGTAAAATAAAAAATAACTAAAAATTTTTATTGGATTTATCCTTATTTTTAACGCACAAGAAATACTCTTAATTGAATATTCCAATTTATAAAATTTATATTTTTCCCCTGAGATCCTGGCCACACCTTCTATTTAAATTCGAATAGAGCGCTTCATTGACATTTCTCATTTTCCATGATAAAAATTCTTCGTGTTTCTGAACCGTTCAGGCGGTTGTTACACCTGGGTACTTCGCTCTATAAGCGAGTGACTCGGCACTAACAATATAAAGGAGAAATAACAGTGACTTTAGAAAAAGAAAACAAGGAAAAAATCATCCATGAGCATAAAACTCATGACAGCGATACCGGATCGCCTGAAGTGCAGATTGCCTTATTAACGGAGAGAATTGTTCAACTCACCGATCATTTTAAAACCCATAAAAAAGATTTTCACTCAAGGCGCGGTCTGCTTAAGCTGGTTGGAAGAAGAAGAAAATTATTAGATTATCTTAAGAAAAAAGACATTGAGCGCTACCGCGCGATTATCGATAAACTTGGACTGAGAAAATAAAATACAGCACTTTTTATCTACTATTCCAGAGATTAGAATCCTCAAAGGCGAGGACATTGGAAGATTGTACTTACATCAGAGTGCTTAGGAGGAAGAATTGTATATAAGAGAAGAAATGGAAATTGCCGGGCAAACTTTATCTATCGAATCCGGCGAAATGGCAAAACAGGCTGATGGCGCAGTCGTCGTACGTTATGGCGATACTATGGTGCTGGTAACAGCCGTTGCCGACAAAGCTGAAAAAGAATTCAGCGCAGATCCCTTTATCCCATTAACAGTGGATTACAGGGAGTATACCTATTCCGCGGGTAAAATTCCCGGCGGATTTTTCAAAAGAGAAGGAAGGCCTTCTACCAAAGAAATTTTGACCTGCCGGTTGATTGACAGGCCATTGAGGCCTCTATTCCCGGGTGATTGGACAAACGAAACACAGATTATCGCGCTCGTTATCTCAGCCGATACTGAAAACAATCCTGATATACTGGGGCTAATCGGCGCTTCCGCAGCCTTGGGAATCTCAGTCATCCCGTTTGGTGACATTGTGGGCGCTGTAAGAGTAGGAATGATAAACGGAGAATTCATTGCATTCCCGAAGTTATCGCAGATGGATGAAAGCGACCTCGACCTCGTTCTTGCCGGTACGGAAAAAGCAATTACAATGGTCGAATCCGGCTCAAACGAGATCTCTGAAGATCAGATGATCGCCGCTATCAACTTCGGTCATGAAGTTATAAAAGACATCATCGCCCTTCAGAAAAGAATGATCGAGAAAATCGCTCCGAGGAAATTAGCTGCGAAGGTATTTAAATTTGACGAAGAATTGTATAAAGAAATCGAGTCCAGGGTTACCCCTAAGATAAAAGACGCCCTTGGTATAAAAGAGAAACTCGAACGTAGAGATGTACTTTCAAACGTCTTTAAGGAAGAGATGGACCTGCATGCGGAAGAAGATGAAGAAAAACAGATCATGGCCCAGAGAATCCTTGTCGATATTAAAGTTAAAATATTCCGTAGCGGCGTTTTGAATGACCGCATCAGGTTCGATGGACGCGCGTTTAACCAAATCCGGCAGATTACATCAAAGGTTGCCATCCTGCCTCGCACACACGGCTCAGCCCTTTTCACTCGTGGTGAAACTCAGGCTATGGTCTCTGCGACACTTGGAACCGAAGCGGATGAGCAGATTGTTGACAATATCCAGGAAGAACGTGCCAAGAGATTTATGCTTCATTATAACTTCCCGCCCTTCTCCGTTGGCGAAGCAAAGATTCTACGCGGCCCAGGCCGCAGGGAAATCGGCCATGGCGCCCTTGCGGAAAGAGCAATTCAGCGGATGATGCCTAGCGAGGAAGATTTTCCGTATGTCGTAAGAGTCGTCTCGGATATCCTGGAATCAAACGGGTCATCCTCGATGGCATCGATTTGCGGTGGCGTTCTCGCCCTGATGGATGCCGGTGTTCCTCTTAAAAGTCCGGTTGCGGGCATAGCAATGGGCCTAGTGATGGAAGGTGATAAATATGCCATCCTTTCCGATATAGCCGGCGAGGAAGACCACTATGGCGACATGGACTTTAAAGTCGGTGGAACCGAAAACGGAATCACCGCATTACAGATGGATATAAAGGTCGACGGCTTGACTCCTGATATCATGGCAGAAGCCCTTGAACAGGCTAAAGAAGGAAGACTCTTCATACTCGGCAAGATGCTCGAAACCATCCAAGAACCAAGAGCGGAACTATCACCGTATGCGCCGCGCGCTTACACGCTGCAGGTACCGGAAGAAAAGATCAGGGAGATCATCGGCCCGGGTGGTAAGATGATTAAATCGATCATCGCCGAAACAGGCGTAAAGATCGATATAGATGATACAGGCCTCGTTCGCATCTACGCGGCAGACGCAGAAAAAGCTCAGGCGGCGATTGACAGGGTGGAAGCTCTGTCGGCTGTTCCTGAACTGAACAAGGTTTACACTGGCAAGGTTGTACGAATTGTCGATTTCGGCGCATTCGTGAACATTTTGCCTGGAACCGACGGCCTGCTTCATGTCTCGGAGATTGCACCCTATAGAGTAAATAACGTTACCGATGAACTCGCCGAAGGTGATGAAATCGAAGTAAAAGTTATCGGCCTCGACGATGGCAAGGTACGGCTCAGCCGCAAAGCCCTTCTTCCCCAGTCAATGCAGGATGAAGAACACGGTAGAAATGGTGAAGACAGAAGAGAAAGCAGAGACAGAGGAGATAGCAGAGGCAGAAGAGACGACAGAAAACGCGACAGCAGAAGAAGAGACAACAGAAGATAACAAGTTACATTAAATTCAGGAAAAAACAGGGATTCTCCACACCGGAGAATCCTTTTTACATTTCAGACATAGGTAGTCATTCTCGGGTAGGCTTTGGAGAAGACAACATTAGGTTCAGGCCTCCTGACCTGAACCTTGTGTTGGTTCGGATCAGGAGATCCGAATACGCATCTCGAGAGATACTTTGATCCAAATGCGGGTTCAAGGATAATCCTTGAACCCATATGGAGATTTAAACTTAACAGATTGCTTCGTCGCTTTGCTCCTCGCAATGACAATTTCACACATCTTTGCGGGGCGTAATATTTTATCGCGCCCCGAATGTCTTATTGATCTGGAGAAGCCCTTTGCTGGAGATGGCGTTCTTCACTGTCTCCGAAACAATCCCTTTGTGGGAGTATTTGTGTTGGAGACCATATGTTGCTATTTTTACAATCAAATCAATTATTGCTCAACGTTTCATCTTTAAAATTTCCCCAAAACATGACTATGTATCCATTCCTTATCACCTTGACTTTGCCCATTATTTATGCTATAAGTTGTTGTATTGTAAGCAGATACAATCTTTAAAAAAGGGGAGCCAAATGCGTTTTGTGAAAAATTATTTGATAGTAATGTTTCTATTTCTGTATGTTTTTGTCTCGGCAGCCGATGCTGCAAAAGTTACAATCTATAAAATGAAAAACTTCAATGGCAAAAGTGTGGTGCTTACCGGTGATACTCCGAATTTAATGGACCCGGCAATAAATATGAACGATAAGGTAAATTCTATAAAACTAGATAATGCCATATCGGTCGCTCTGTTCGAACATACGAACTACAAAGGTAAATGCCAGAAATTCACATCAGATGTCGTTAATTTAGACGTGCATGAAATTGGTACTCTGGGAATCTCATCAATAAAAATCAATGCAGATTGCCCTCCACCAAAGAACGGCATTATATTTTACGACAAGAAAAATTATAACGGAACGAGTAAAAAAATCACCTCAGACGAATCAAGCCTGATTTATTTCAAAGTCAACTCAGTAAAACTTGACGGGGTTTCCTCTGTAGCGCTCTTTACCAAGTCTAATTATGAAGGAAACTGCCATGTCTTTACATCTGACGTACCAAACTTTGACAGCACCGATATGGTCGAAAATGAGGTGGGTTCAGTCAAAATGAACGGAAATTGTAACTACAGTGGGCCTTATATGTTTGTGTTTGAGGGTAAAAATTATACCGGAAAGCGCTATAGACTGACCAGTGATGCCGCTAACCTGGACAATAGATACTGGGTTAAGATGAAGAACAAAGTATCGTCCCTGAAAATGTATAACATGAACTCAGCAGCGCTTTTCCAGGCGGAAGACTATAACGGAAAATGCTATACAATGACCGCCAATATCCCGGATATGGGCAGCACAATTATAAAAGACAATAAACTGGCGTCTATCAAACTGAACTCCGAATGCGGCACTACCACCAATTTCCTTAAAATGAGAAATAACTCAGCGGCAGTAGTAAAGTTTGAATGGAAAAACGTAGAGCTTAGCACTTGGGAACATAAAAGATTAGCTGCTGGTCAGGAAATAATAATGAATTTTGATCCTGAGACAAATTATGAAGTGGTCGTGTATTACATTTATCCGAGCGCATCCACCTTGAACAACTTCCAGGAGATTAAAGAGAAATGCCGTTACACTGTAATCATGAATGACAATCATGCGATATTCGCGAAAGGCACTCTAATGAATCCTTCATGCGATTATGTGACAATTCCTTCGCCTTAATATTGTATACTGAAAAAAGATACATTTTCGAAGCAGAGAAATAATATTCAGTAGAGGTGTATTAAAACTCTGAACTGAAACTCCTTAACGGACAGTCAGTATTTTACAGTTAAATATTTTTTATCATTCAGTCATCGAATATGGGTGATCTTTTTCTTGCGTTGCCCATGTTTTATTCGGTTCATCTGATAGAATAAATGTGAGCTTTCCGCCGTTCATTATCTCAGAATGAGTAATGTAGCTCCTGTCCAAAGGTTTTCCATTAAGACTTACAGATTTAATATATTTATTGCTTTCAGAAATTCCATCTGCGACTATCTCAAAAGTCTTGCCATTTGACAGATTGATTACTGCTCTTTTTACCTGGGGCGCGCCGATTACATATTGGTCCGTGCCCGGGCAGACAGGGTAGAAGCCTAAAGCGGAGAATATATACCATGCGGACATTTGCCCTGTATCTTCATTTCCCGGCAAACCATCTGTTTCATCAGAGTACATCTCGGTTACAATTTTACGGACAATTTCCTGTGTCTTCCAGGGCGAACCGGTCCAATTATACAGGTAAGGAATATGATGACTTGGTTCGTTTCCATGTATATAACTGCCGAGCACACCCCTTTTATCAATATCCTCGGATTCTTCATACGATTCTTCAGGTGTTTCAGAAGTAAAAATTTGGTCGAGCATATCTTCCAGATTTTTTTCGCCGCCGAGTAAATCAGTATACCCTTTGATATCTTGAGGGATATGCAGGGAATAATTCAGTGCATTTCCCTCGATATATCCCTGCCCTGCAGTCTTGAGAGGGTCAAAAGGTTCAAGCCAGTTTCCTTTTGAATCTTTTGCCCTTATAAATTTTGTACTCTCATCGTAAAGATTTCTATAATTTTGTGCGCGTTTGAAAAACTGGTCGGCAATATCATTCCTGCCCATGGCTTTTGCAAAGTTTGCCACTGTCCAGTCATCATAAGCATATTCGAGCGTCTTTGATGCGGAATTCTGACCGAATTCAAGATCGAACGGTACATATCCATACTTAATATAATTTTCCAGGCCGCTGTATTTTTCATATAACGCTGAATCAACAGACGCTTTAAATGCTTTCTCTATATCAAATCCCCTGATTCCTTTTATATATGCGTCTGCGATTACAGGAATAGCATGATAACCGGTCATGCACCAGTCTTCATTAGAGTGGAAGGACCATATTGGCAGGATTTTATGAGCGCTTTCATCATAATGCGATAACATTGATTTAATCATATCAGCAACCCGGGAAGGCTGTAGAATTGTCAATAGTGGATGTTGCGCCCTGTATGTATCCCATAGAGAGAAAATGGAATACTTGGTATAATTTTCCGCATTGTGGATATTCTGATCCAGCCCTCGATAGCCGCCGTCTACATCACTGTATTCAACCGGATTAAGTAATGTATGATAGAGAGCGGTGTAGAAAATGGTTTTCTCTTTTTCGCTTGCTTCAATCTGTATCTTGCTGAGTTCCCTGTTCCATTCCGATTTGGCTTCCTCACGGACTTTCTCAAAATCCCAATGAGGAATCTCCGAATGAAGGTTTTTCAGGGCGCCTTCGGTGCTGACACTTGATATCGCTACTTTTATTTTGACCTGTTCATCCTTAGTAGTATCAAAATTGAAATATGCTTTGATCTTTTTCCCCGCTATTTCCGGGCAGTTTTCTCCCTGTTTAACAGCCCTGTCCCAAAATCCGCGATACAGCTCTTTCTCCTGGTTTATCAGACCATAACTTGAAAAAGGTTTGGAAAATTCAATCGCAAAGTACAGGTACCTTGTCCTTGCCCATCCTTTGGTCTGCCTGTACCCCGTAATCAGGGTGTCATTTTCCCTGCGCAGGAATACCCAGATGACTTTTCCATCGTAATTATAAATACTGTGATCCAGATCAAGAATTATGTGGGCATCATTGGTTTCGGGGAAAGTATATCTATGAAATCCAACATGCCTGGAAGCAGTCAGTTCCGCAACTATATCATAGTCGCTAAGTTTTACTTTATAGTATCCCGGTTGCGCTTCTTCGGAATTATGCGAGAACCTGGATCTGTATCCTTGCTCAGGTTCTGCGGCAGTGCCCGGATCAAGCTGGATTTCACCGACAGTCGGCATTATAAGGATATCGCCAAGGTCGGAATGCCCGGTCCCATTAAAATGAGTATGACTGAAACCTAAAATTGTTTCATCTGAATACTGGTATCCAGCGCAATATTCATACACTTTAGGATTATACTTATCGTTTAAAAAGAAAGGAGGATTGTCGGTATCGGGGCTGAGTTGTACCATACCGAACGGCATTGTAGCGCCTGGAAAAGTGTGGCCCATATGATTTGTTCCAATCATCGGATCAACATAATCGAATGGTGTCTTTAATACATCGCTCAGAATAGCTGAAGCAAAACATAAGATATGAACACAAATAAAAAACAAAAAGGGTTTAAGATAATCCATCATAATTTATCCATCCAGTTTTTATGCAGTTAAATCAAGCGTCGAGAGCGCATATGCATAAGCCCCAATATGTACCGCTTTTTCCGTTCCCAACTTTGATATGCCTATACCTATTCTCTGCAACGGATCATATTTCACGGTCTTCCCTGTACCAGGGATTTTTACTTCTCTCTCATCACCTTTGATGAAGCATTCCAATTCTTTTTCATCTTCCAGGTTAAATACTTCGACTTCTAGCCGGTTTACACCGCCCGTATACTTGGAATTCATCTCATGCACAAGCCTTGGAAGAAAAATTTCATGCGCCCTGGAAAGCCCACCGCCTATTACTACCAGTCCGTCTATCAGCGTCATTGTATTCGCTATCGCATCACCGGCAATCTCTCCAAGCCTCGAAAAGGCATCGATAGCGATCTGCCTGTTTCCTTCTTTCAAACCTTTAGCAATCCTGAATATTTCCTCTGGTTCTGGAGCTTCCTCAAGAGCAATATTGCTTTTATCAGCATAGAAATTTTTCACTGCCCTGATGCTCACTCCTTCCTCGGCAAATAGATTATCTCCAAGTTTGTGACGCATCAGCCATATTTCACCGGCAGCGGAATTATCCCCTATCAGCATTTCTCCATCTAAAATGATTCCCCCTCCAAAGCCTGTGCCAATAGTGACTCCAAACAGGTTTTTATATCTTTTGTTCGAGTTCGCTTTTTCAAAGAGAGAATTTACCCAGGGAGTCAATCCGGCGATTGCCTCACCCAGGGCGAATAGATTACCATCGTTATTGATAAACACAGGTACATTAAATATTTCCTGCAGCATCGGCCCCAGGGGGATTCCGCCTCTGAAAGCCGGTAAATTTCCGAGGTCCCCGATTATCCCATCCGAATAATTCGCCGGGCCGGGAAAAGCAAAACTGATTGCCGCTATATCTTCACTGATTTTATCCCTGATGCGGGAAAATCCTTCAACAATATTGCCCAGGCATTCCTCAAGGTCATTACCCTGCGCGGGTAAAAGAAGCGGCTCGACAATTTCCCGGTTACCCTTGATAGCCGCGAAAGAGAAATTAGTACCCCCGGCATCAAGTGTCAGGACAGTCCTGTTATCGTTTTTATATTGCATTCTAATCTTAAGCCTCGGCGCCTTTTGCTTTAAAAGATATTAAAGCCGCAAAAACGATAAAAATTAACGAAATCAAAGGAACGAGAAAACTGAGCATCAAAGAATGATCCGCAATAAATCCCATTAAAAATGGCATAATTGCTCCACCCACTATTGCCATGACCATAAGCCCGGAGAGCTCGTTACTTTTATTCGGGATGTGGTCGATCAGTATTGAAAAAATGAGCGGGAAAATATTCGCGAATCCAAGGCCGATAATAAAGATTGCCGCCAGGGATAGTATTTTATTGGGTATAAAAAGTAAAAGAATACTTAAAGAAGAAATAATTGTTGTACTGAACAGAAATATTTTAGGCTGAATCCAGGTGAGGATAATCGCGCCAAGGAACCGCCCTATCATCAATGCGCCGAAGAAAAAACTGATCCCCAGGGTCGCCATCGATTTAAGGTCCAGTCCGTATCTGCTGTTAAGCAAGGAAGCGATCCACGAATTGATCCCGACTTCGGCACCGACATACAGGAATATCGCGATGACCATAACCAGGACATACCAGTTTTTCAACATTTTAAAACTGCTGATCAGGCTTGCCCTCTCTTCTTTCTTCTCATCCTTCAGTTCATTGATCTTCATCAAAGCCACGGTAAATAGAGTAAAACCGACTATGACAGAATATATGGGGAACAATCCTTGCCATGATGCCAGGACAAAGACTGCGAGCAGAGAACCCGAAAGTGAACCAATAGATTTAATAAACTGCGCGAAGCTGAGATTCCGGGAATACTTACCCGGTGCTGAAACATCACGCATGATCGGATTGCCGGATACCTGGAGAATTACCATTCCAGCTCCAAGCAACAGGATGGATACAACCAGGTAGAAATATTGCGAGGTATTGACCACCGGAATTATCAACCCAACGAGCGCGATTGAAAGCCCCAGGATAAGGGTAAATTTTCTCCCCTTAATATCCTGGAGTACTCCCACCGGGACAGATAAAATCCCGAACATAATAAAACCAAGGAATGGAAGCAATCCGGCGCTGCTTGCTGATAAATTAAACGTCTCTTTTGCGAACCCGACTAAAGTACCTACAACATCACCAAATCCCATGACCAGGAAAGCAAGCAAAATAGGGTAAGTACGCATATTATTCGACATATTGTTCCTTTATTTTTTGAATATTATATCTATAAAAGAAAGTTTTTGAACAATCTTGATGTCGGGTTATTGTATAACGGTGGACGATCTTGTCAAAACTTCATCTAGTAGCGCTATCCATATCAAAAAGATTTCCTCACTATAATTACAACGATACTGATTGTTGAGTGGATGCTTTTGATGTTCATGCCCGGGAAGTCCCGGAAGGAAAAAAGACAAGCATCTTCCTCAAAGATTTTTCTTTAATTCTCCATAAAAAGATTGTGGGCCCAGCTATAATTCAAAATACAAGACTCGACCCTATTTATTTTCACGCTAGATAGAACAACCCGATAGAAAAACAGGTAGGGCCACAGACGAGAATGGCGATCGCGGATTGTTATGTGATAATACGATCCTTCGTACTCGATTCCTAGAGGCCTTGCCATCTATATCACCAATTTCCTGAACTTTTTATATTAGTGACAATTCAAATCCCAAGACTTGACCCCATCTTGCCCAAATAATTTGCTTGAATTACTTGCTGCAATTACATATGATTCGCAAAATAGAACAAAAATAAATATTTTAACTATTATATTACGCATCATTCTTGCCCTTTAGTGTTATTTATTTTAAGGTAATTTTTATATTCAAAATTGTAATATAGAAATCTTGCATCATTTATATTTCCAACTAATTTGTAAA
>JAFGBY010000020.1 GCA_016932915.1 Acidobacteriota bacterium
CCGACAATAATCCTGATACTAAGCTGAATATAAGGATTAAATACAATATTGAAATTACCCGAGAATTTTTTCTGCTGTTCCTGATCTGTCATTTGGCATCCCCCTGATCCAAAGGCAATCCTTCTGAAATCCATTTTTCGATACCACCATACAGAATCCGTACATGCTTGAAGTAAAGAACATAATAATCAGCCGTTCTCAACGCAGAGATATCCCCCGCATCCTGTCCGTAAAGAATAACCGGGGTCGTTTCAAAGACCTTCTCTGCAACCAGAGGATAAACAAGTTCCATATAATAATACGGCGCGCTTATTGCCCCCGGTATATGTCCCGCTATGTATTCTTCCTTAGAGCGGGTATCGACAAACACAGCATTTCCTTCTTCAAAAGCGCTGATAACCTCATCAAAATTGATTATCGCCTTCGGATCGTGCGATATGTCGATGTCGCTGCCGAATACCGAAAATGGTTTTATCCCTTCTTCGCTTACAAGATTGAATCCAACTCCAAGAAAAATGGCAAAGGCAACAAGAATCAGTAATTCATGCCAGAGTTTCATTATGATTATCCCTGTATTATTTCAATTATAATAAATGAAAATCCGAAACCTGTAAACAACAAGTCTTTAGTTAGAGATTTATCCGAAGGTACTTTTTCGTGGCTTCCAGGATTTTTGCGTGTACTTTCATTCCACCAGCGACTACATTGCCTGTTCTCATAAAATCATCAGGATCACCATGGATATCAGTAACGATTCCACCAGCCTCCCGGACAAGAAGCGTCCCGGCCGCAATATCCCACGGCCCGAGGCTAATCTCCCAGAAACCTGCCGCTTTACCAGCAGCTACCCAGGAAAGATCGATGGAAGCGGAACCTGCGCGACGCATACCGCTGCACTGCTTGAATAAGACTTTAAAGGTCTGAAGATAAACATCCAGATGGGTCTGGGCTTTAAATGGAAACCCGGTCAGCAATAGGGCTTCGGAAAAGTCTTCGATCTCCCGCACATGTATCTGTAAACCGTTCAGGAATGCGCCGCCTCCCTTGACGGCATAATAAATATCGCCCAATTCCGGGGCGTAAACCACACCGGTAATCAGTTCATTGTTATATTCAAGACCAATAGATACTGCCCATAGCGGAAGGCCGTTTAAATAATTAGTAGTGCCGTCGAGAGGATCTATAATCCAACGATACTGATCTCTATTCTCGCTGTAACCCGACTCTTCGGCAAGGAATGAATGTTCTGGGAATGCAGATGTTATATGTTCTATTATCATCCGCTCGGAAGTCCTGTCCACCTCGGTGACGTAGTCGTTGCGGTTTTCCTTTCGATCAATCTTCAGGCTACTCCTGGCTGTACGGGAATCCAGAATATATTTCCCTGCTTTCTGAGCCGCTTCTATCGCAACTAAAAGATAGGGAGCATAAACTCTCCCCGGTTTTTGAAGCGTATCTATATAGGCCTTGGTAATAGGTGCCATATTTGTTTAAACCAAAGATTAGTTCTTAAACTTTTCTTTTGCGAATTGTTGAAGTGTCTTATAAATATCTGATTTTTCCAAATCCACAGGTACCGGTTCATCCTCGGTATCCTTTATTTCCATTAATTTTTTATGAACAAATTTAAAACGCGGTATCTCTTCATCCCTATCCACAAATTGGGGGCCTAGTGTAAAGGAACCTAAGCGAGTGCCGATGTTCATTGTCCTCCCCTGCGGGCTTTCCTTAATCAATATATCATCTACATTATTCCATTCAGCCCGTATTTTCCTGAGCAGGGAAAGATAAGCAATACCTTTCGGACCAATAAGCACAGTAGTATTTCTGAATTGGAAATAAATAATCACAAAGAAAATAATCATCACTGCGCTGCACATAGCTACTACGAATACCAAAAGCATATGAGCCTGTTTTCCGACATTTTCCATTTCTACACTGCTGATGCTGATTCTATACCAGATGTACAAAACTAAATTAAGTAGTAGAATAAAACCGATCATCCCGGTAAAAAGAATCCTGTATCCCTTCTCGTGTGTAAGGGCATTTATAAATATCTTTCCTTTTTTCTTATTCAACTCTTCTCCCCACAGGAATAATGTATAGAGGAATTTCCCCTTCTCTTAATTTCAGCAGTTCGCTCACCTTATCATCCTGGAAAGCGCCCACCAATCCCACCGACAAACCCAGAGCCTCGCCCAGAAGTTGAATATTCTCGGCAACATGACCAACTTCAAAATGTATATATTGAGTCCCTCTTTTACCGTATTTCCATGTCGTTTTTTTTGGAATTGACGTGATAACAATACAAATAGGCGACTTGGCAAAAAAAGTCTGGCTATAGCCGACATCAACTAATGACGCACTGATATCTTTATCTTCCCTGACCTGCAGGTAATGCCCCT
Organism: Acidobacteriota bacterium; assembly: GCA_016932915.1. GTDB lineage: Bacteria > Acidobacteriota > DATKUA01 > JAFGBY01 > JAFGBY01 > JAFGBY01. The sequence continues at coordinate 2,406 of JAFGBY010000020.1, forward strand.
CAGGTACATACCTGTAGAGCCCGGCATCCAACCCTTGTACACCACCGGTTTTTATAGAAATATACAGGCTCAATGGATAGAGAGCCCCCGCTGAGGGAGTTGCGCGATGTTTCCACCGCTCTTCTGTAACCCCCTGACCTGACCATAAAAGAAGCGATAGTTCATTAATCGTCAAAGGTTGCTCGCTGAAATTCCTTCGTGTCCGCCTTCCGGCGATTGCTTCCTCTACCGTCATCTTGCTCTTGTATTCCGGTTTCGGTAACTTTATTGCTGTTTTTGAAGCCATATCCACTTCCTCTCCGGAAATATTAACAGAAACCAGTATGATACCTAACTATATTAGTACTTTTTTAAACATTTTTTCTTCCTCCCAGTTGAAGATTTTTTAAGCCTCAGCCGGTTTTGGGATAAAAAGGTCTGTAAAAAACTGAATAGCATAACGATCCGTCATACCTGCGATTATATCAATAATCAACCTGGCTTTTTCTGAATCATCGGTATCAAAATTATATCTGGATATCTTTTCGGGATTCTCAAGATAATAACTAATGAGTTGCCGGATTATCCTTGCTGCCTTATCCGCTTCCCTTTTAATTACCGGATGGGTATATACATTTTCGTTCAGAAATTCCCGCAGGGCATCAAGTGTTTCGCTTTTCTCTTTTGAAAGATGGATAAACTCAAGATTGTTTTCAAGACTCGAATTAATTACATCTCTCACAAGGGTATCTATTCTGCTGGAATTGGTATCTCCTAAAACATTGCGGATATCCCGCGGGATCTGTTCCCGCGAAATCAATCCCGCGCGGATGGCATCATCAAGATCATGGTTTACATAACCTATTATATCGGAAATCCTCATAACCTGTGATTCCAGTGAAATCTTTGCCGAGTCTGATTCGATATCCTTCAGCGGCTTCATTCCCTTGGAATGGTTATAAATTCCCTCTCGAACCTCGGCAGTAAGGTTTAATCCCTTACCGTCCATCTCGAGAAGGTCGATCACTCTAAGCGATTGCGCCGAATGGCTGAATCCACCGGGAAATAATTCATCCAGGATCTCCTCCCCGGTATGACCGAACGGAGTATGGCCAAGATCATGCCCAAGAGCAATCGCTTCCGTGAGGTCTTCGTTCAGTTTGAGCGCCCTCGATAAAGAACGGGCAATCTGCGTGACCTCAAGTGTGTGGGTTAGCCTTGTCCTGTAATGATCACCTAATGGCGAAATAAAAACCTGTGTTTTATGTTTGAGCCGGCGAAATGATTTGGAATGTATTATCCGGTCGCGGTCTCTCTGGAAAACAGTCCTGATCGGACAATGCTCCTCCTCCCGCGCCCTCCCTTTTGATTTCGCTGCTCGTGCAGCACGGGGATGGAGATATTCATCTTCCCATTTTTCGCGTTCTAATCTTATACCTTCAACGCCCATAGTTTATATCAATGCCGAGAGGAAGGACTTGCCCTCTCCCGGGTTGTTAACTTTAAAATTTTCAGCCAGTGTTGCCGCAACATCTGCAAAAGTTTCCCGCAAGCCGAGTTCCCCACCGGATCTAAACGCGGGAGAATACACAATAAGAGGAACCATCTCCCTGGTATGATCCCAGCCTTTAAACAGTGGATCGCAGCCATGATCCGCAGTGATAATCAACAACTGGTCTTCCTTCATAATATTTGTCAAACCGGTAAGCTCTCGGTCAAAAACTTCTAATGCTTTAATGTAACCGTCCGGGTCATTCCGATGGCCGAAAACCATATCGAAATCCACCAGGTTAGAAAAAACAAGGCCCTGTTTGATTTTGGTAGTATGTTCTATCGTTTTTGCCATCCCTTCATCATTATTCTTTGTCATATACGAAGCGGTCAGGCCAATACCTGCAAAGAGGTCTTTAATCTTGCCAATGGAGATTACTTCGAGGTTTGCATCCTTCAACGATTCCAGAATTGTTGTGGATGGCGGCAGGACGGAAAAATCTCTACGGTTGGTCGTACGGATGTACTTTTTGCCCTGTTTAACAAACGGGCGGGCAATCACACGGACTATATTCCAATCGCCTGTGAGCATTTCACGTGCTTGTTCGCACCATTTATAGAGTGTTTCAATCGGAATCAATTCTTCACTGGCAGCGATCTGGAATACGGAATCAGCGGATGTATAAACAATCGGTTTGCCTGTTTTGTAGTGCTCATCACCAAGCTGGTTAATAATTTCTGTCCCGGATGCAGCAATATTACCAAGCACTTCCCTGCCGATTAGTTTGGAAAACTGTTTGATAAGGTCATCCGGAAAACCGTTCGGGAACAGCACAAAAGGTTCTTCTGTCAAGCAACCCGCTATTTCCCAATGACCCTCAGTAGAGCCTTTCCCCCTGGATTTCTCCTGCATTTTACCGTAGAAACCTAACGGATTCGGAACAGAAGGGATATTCATGAATTCACGGATATTACCCAGGCCAAGCGAGACGAGATTCGGTATTTTGAACTTTTTATATTCTGAAAGATGGCCAAGTGTATCAGCGCCAGAATCACCATACTCAGCGGCATCCGGAGCGCCGCCGATACCGACACTGTCGAGCACAATGAGGGTTATACTTCTGTATGAATCCCTCAAAACATATCCTTTATTGCTGTTTCTGGTATTTCTCTTTCAAGGCGACCGGGTTGATAATAGCCAGCCTCTGCTGGGCATCTCGCCGGTAGCTGGAGAAATCTTCAAAATCCAGAACTTTCATATACTCATCGGTCGCTTCCGTAATTTTTCCCTCTTTTTCGTACAATTCACCGCTTCTAAACAGGATTTCACTGGGATTCAACATCGAGTTCATGTCATCTTTCATCTCATCCGCGATTTCGCGTGCCTGCGCCCAGTTCTCATCTTTTTCATACCTGTCTAACAGGAAGAAACCGACCAGGTTTTTTACTATATCCTCGGAAGAATCATCGAAAAGCTTTCTTGCCTCTTCCAGCCCTTTTTCTTCTTCATTTATTTTAAAATAACAGAGCACCCTATAATAAGCCGCCATTTGACCGTATATCGTAGAACCATATTCGACTTTAACTTTATCAAATTCTTCAGCAGCTTTTTTAATCTCATCAGCATTCTGGATAAACTGAGCGGGCGATGCAGCATTCGCGCGTACGAAAGTATCAAGCGCTTCGCTATACATAACGGATGCTTTCATGTTTTTATTATGGGATATATTATCAAATATAATCGCAACCAGTAATACAACAGCAAAGGCAGTGATAATCAGTACAACCTTCTTCCAGCCCTGTTCTACCAGCCACATGGAAAATTTTTCCGCTTTAGTTAAAAACTGATCTTTTTCCTTTATCTGCTTTCTTGAAATCCTGCGCTTAGCCATAATTCCTCCGTAAAAAATCAAAATGAAGGGATATATTAAATCGGTGTATGAAAGGTGTCAAGATAGAATCGGTTTTTCGGGATTACAGAAAAAGATCTGTTCTATCTCACCAGCAGCTTTTTCGCATCATTGGTCATCGGGAAATCCTTGTCTGCATCCTTACAAACGGATAAATATTGTCTCAAGGTTTTTCTTCCCTCATCCATATCACCTTTAGCCAGATACACCTTCCCCAGGTAGAACAAGGCATTTGGATAATTAGGGCTGTAGTTCAGAGCTTCGTGCAGGAGGGAAATAGCTTCATCATAGTTGCTCATTTCGTATTCTATCCTTGCGCTTTCGGTCAGGAAATATCCCTGATGATGCATTGTGATCCAGTATCCAAGCTTCGGGCCCAATTCGACAAGATGCCTGAAGGTCTCACGTGCGTCTTCCGTCCTTCCCTCGTGATATTCACAAAGGGCCTTTAGATGGAGATAATATTTATAAAATGTGAAATATTTATTGCTGTTAATTCCATACTTATTAATAACAAATTCATACCATTCGAGCTCTTTCCTGGCATTCTCTGTATCTGCAGCTTCGAGATACCATAAACCCCTCAGCCAGGGCAATTCGTCGATAAACCTGAAAATTTCCTTTTCACCATAAAGTTCCTGGGCCTTATCAATCTCTACTTTCGCTTCGAGTCTTTTCCCGATTAAAAGATAGATATATCCTCGCTGCATAGCCGCTTCGGCAAGGCTTTGCTTGTTCGTTCCCGCGCTTCGTTTAAAATTATCATTCGCTTTTAATGCATCGTTTGTTTGTCCAAGCAGAATATAAAAATCAGCCAGAGAACGGTGAATCCAATCGATATCCGGGTTTTCGGAAAGCGCCGCCATTTTATACCGGATTGCTTTTTCATAATCCCCGGCATAGAAATAACCATCTCCCAGACTATCATATGCGTTATAGGTCTGATCCAGACTTTTATATTTTTTTAATGCTTCAATCGCCGCATCATGCTCCCCGAGGTATGAAAGACAATACCCGTAATGATTTAAAGCCTGCGCAAAACTTGGCGAAAGAACAAGCGTATCCTCGTATATTTTTCTGGCCTCAGGAATCATCCCCCTGTGGAAATAAGCCTCCGCGAGCGCAAAAGATGTATTCCAGTCAAGAGGGCGAAACGCGTACAATTCCTTCAAGAGTTCCATCTGTTTGTCATAATTCATTTCAAGTTCGGCAGTAAGCGAAGCAAAATATAACCGGTCTGCATAAGTAAGTTTGGAAGATAATTCAAGAGCTTTTTTCAAGGTATCCAATGCGGTAATCTTATTCCCAAGGAATTTCTCTATTTCGCCGTACCTGCCTAAAGCAAGAGCAAAAAACTCGTCATTTTTAAGGGCCCGTTTCAAGTAAAACTGCGCTTCCGCGATTTTTCTCTTAGCCCACATTTTCTCAGCCTTCATAAATGCAAGGAGCGCATCCCAACTATCCGTGGTGATAAAAGTAATACCTTTTATTTCATCCTCAGGGCTGACAAGATCCAATTTATCCGAGACCTCTTCTCTTATTTCGTCAATGATCCGAAGCAGAATCGAATCCTGGCCCTGGCCCGGGGTTATATCGAGCCTGATATTTTCAGCCCGGATACTGTCCTCACCATTTATAAGATGTGTAATAACCGGGGCGACCTCTACCATCTTTTTATCGCCCAGGCTGTCGAGTTTGCCCTCGATGACACCCATCAATCCTTCATGTTTATTCAATATCTTGAGGTTCGCGTTGTTCATCTCTGTGGTAATACCGAGTTTGTTCTGGATCTCGGCAAGAGTGGCATTATCAATAAACCATACGCTTTTCATCTGCGACAAAGAACGGATAATTAAAAATTGTACGACATCACCGATTTCTGATTCCAATTCATTTGATTCAAACTTCGAGACGACAACAATACTCGGTTTCACCTCTTCTTGATGAATAACCGAACTGAGCAAGTTTTCGAGCACACCCGTTTGAAACAATGCAACAATTATTGCCGCCAGGGCAACCGCCCAGACAAGCAGCTTCTTACCACCCTTCAGTGTTCTTCTAACGGTAGTAATCGCGGAGGATATCTGTGAGATGGGCTTACTGGAAGAATCGCGCTTCTCTTTCAACTTCTCCATATCCTTTACGGCAATCTCCCTAAGTTCAGAAGCCACACGGGCTGAGTTATTTACAATGATTTCCGTGCGGAGTTTCTCCAGCTCGACAAGCATCTCATCTATAGATTGATAACGGTCTTCCCGTCTTTTTTCCAGTGACTTATAAATAATTTTCTGCAACCGCCTGGGTACACCGGCCATCATTTTCCCCAGCTTAAGCGGAGGAGTATTTACAATGTGATAAAGAGCGGAGATTGTATCACTCTCCGGGAACGGAAGCTTACCGGTTGCAAGCTCGTACATCAGAGTACCAAGGGAGAATATATCCGTCCGTACATCAAGGTTTTCACCCCTCGCCTGTTCGGGCGACATATAATACACGGTTCCAAGTATTGTCCCTTCGTGGGTAAGGGCGGATTTCCATTTCGCCGAGAAATCTTCAATCGGGAGCGTTTCATCCTCCGAGCTGGTCAGCAGGTTGTTATCTTTATCTATCTCCTTGGCAAGGCCAAAATCCAATACCTTAAGATACCCGCTTGTATCGAACTTGATATTGGAAGGTTTTATATCTCTATGAATAATACTCGCAGAATGCGCAGATCCCAGAGCCTGGGCAATCTGGTATATAATCTCGACCTTCTGTTCCCAGGAAAGAAGATTCGGCGGAATATCCGAAAGAGTATTCCCGGCTATATATTGCATTACGATATAATCGTGGTTTTTTTCTTCTGCAATCTCATATACTGTACAGATATTCGGGTGCTCGATACGTGAGAGAGTTTTAGCCTCACGTAAGAGACGTTTTCTCAATTCCCTGTCCTTGGAAACAGCCTCGGATATGGTCTTAATGGCAACCTTTCGCCCGAGTTTGATATCCTCTGCCAGGTAAACCGTTCCCATACCGCCGACACCCAGGACTTTTTCAAGCCTGTACTTCTTCCCGACTATAGAACCTTCTTCGATCTGGTTATTTTTTTTCAAGTTCAGGGCAGGTATCGAGAGTGTCTTTCTTTGTTTCTTCTTGTCAGATTTGTCCGCCATGTGATTATAATATTTTTATGTTATTTCAGTGTCAAGAAACCATTACTGTAAAAATACTTAAAAAAACTCATTGAATAGCTTATTATTAACAATCATTTTTACGGGAATTACTTATGCAGAAAATTATCGAAACCGAAAACCTGACGAAGTACTATTCAAAAAATGTTATTGGCATTAAAGACCTGAATATCTCCGTGGAGCAGGGGGAAATCTACGGTTTTCTCGGGAGCAACGGCGCCGGAAAAACCACGACCATCAGAGTACTGCTTAACCTTATATATCCGACTTCCGGAAACGGGAAAATTTTCGGAAAAGACATAATCGGTGACCACCTGGCAATTACAAAAAAGATTGGTTATATCCCAAGCGCAATAAAACCCTATAAAAACCTCACCGGACAGGATTTCCTCCGCTACGCAGCGAAGTATTACCATATAAAAGACAACAAACGAAGGCAGACCCTTTTAGATGCATTTACCATGAGTGAAAAGGATCTGAACAGAAAAATCAGGGACTATTCCAGCGGAATGGGAAGAAAAATTGCAATCATCCAGGCATTCGAACACAAACCTGATCTTATCATTATGGACGAACCGACCGAAGGGCTCGACCCTGTAATGCAGCATACATTTTATGCCCTTTTAAAAGAATATCGCGATGAGGGAGGAACCGTTTTTATATCTTCGCATCATCTGCGTGAGGTTGAACGTGTTTGCGACCGAGCAGCAATTATCAGGAAAGGAAAACTTGTAAAAGTTGAGAAGGTAAAAGACTTGATGAGCAGCGGTTCGAAGAAAATAAATATCGTGTTCGCTGATAAGGTACAGTCAAATGAATTGGATATTCCGGAATTGAAGATTGAAGAATTCGACGGGCAGAGGCTTTTCGGCACAGTTACCGGCAATATCGATAAGGTAATAAAAAAACTGGCTGGATATAAAATCCTCGATATCTCACTACCTCCGCGCAGCCTCGAGGATGTTTTCCTGCATTACTATACAGATGAGGAGGGTGCGGAATGAACGCGAAAATACATCTCTTATTCAGCGCAAAAACACTCTGGCAGAAACTTGCCATGCTCTGCATCGCTATAATCCTGTTTGAAATGTTGTTCTGCCTTGTTTCGGCTTCCACCCATGTAAAATCGGAATTACATAAAGATATCGGCGAAGTGCCTAAAACGGTACAGAAAGTAATGGGAGAAGGATTCATAGAATCTGTGATGAAATATGGGATCGTCGCTATCGGTTATATTCATCCATTTATGTTCCTTATCTATATCCTGTTTGTTTTCATCTCGGTATCACAGATAATAACAAGCGAGATATCAACAGGGACAATGGCATTTCTGCTCAGCCGCCCTGTCTCAAGAATCCAGATATTCATTAACTGGGTAATAATCACTGTGGGCGGTCTGACATTGCTTGCGCTATCATCTTATTCAGCGGTCGTCGCAGGACTAAGGCTTTTTAACAAAGATAAGCTCTCACTCCGCCCGTTCCTGCCCCTGACGACAAACCTTCTGATAATCATGATTTTCCTGGCGTCTTATATCGGCTTTATCGCCGCTATATCATCCACAGGTAAAAGAATGCGTAACTGGGGAGGTTTTATAATCCTGTTTCTCTACCTGGCGGATGTAATGAGCCCGGTATGGGAATTCCTGTCGTATATTAACTGGCTTAATCCGTTCAACTATTTCCAACCGATGAGCATTATTATGCAGCGGTACATAAGCACTTTCACAGGTATAATCCTGCTTTTTGTCTCAGGACTAATCTTCACTGCATCGGCTTACATATTCAAGAAGAGAGACCTGTTGACAGGGTAAAATGAATATACTTTTATAATTGACGAGTGTTCAATCGTAGAAAAGATTAGAATTCTTCTGTCAAAGGATGCTCTTGGTTCCATTCAATTTTAGATTTTAGATCGTAAAATATATTCATAGAAGAAAATTTCCAAGTACCTTCTTCTTTGTTAAGATAACCTTCAAATTTACCCAGAGTTTTCTTTTTCTCACTGTTAATGTAAAAAGTATAAATGTACTGTGATTTACAATAGATAGATCCAAGCCCGGCATTTTTAAGAATCTGTATTTTTATTTCTGTCTCCGCTGGTCCAATTATTTTATAATCTTCCAGGAAAATTTGTTCAATAGCATCTTTACCAGTTATCTTTTCTCGTAATGCATTTAAAACAAAGGCATTCGAAGTAAATATTGACGAAAACAATTCCTTATTACCCGTTTGAAATGCTTTAGTCCAGTTCTCATGTATTTTTTCAATATCGGCTATATCGCTTTCTTCTATTCCCTGGTATTTAACATCATCAGAGAACACTGTAGAAGTAAAATAAATCGCCACAAGCAGTGTTATTAAGATCGTTTTTTGCATCTTTAGCATTCCTTTTATTATTGTCTTTAGTATAGTATCTTTTTATTATGCTGTTTTAATAAAGTTACAATCTTAATTTTTTCATTCTAGATTGTTTTTATATAGCAACGAAATAGTTTAACAGTCGTACAATTTTTAGAAAAAAATATACTTAAAATAGAAAGCTTTTAATCATTCATCACCACCAACACAACCATCACCCCATGGGTAATATCCCCAATCGCAAACTAAGTCATCAGTATCAGCATAACACATACAATATATCAGACATGGATTAGGATAGCATATTTCATTTGGGTCATCATACCCTCCATAGACTACGGTATAGAAATCTTCACCACAACAAACTTGCTCCCAACCCTGAGTTCTACAAAGAGTCAAAGAACACCAATAATTAGTACAACCCATCTGACATTGTTGTGCCTGCAGATCAGTGGAATTAAAAAATTCCGGAATTGCAACAGAAATGATAACAATCATTAATGATATTATAAAAAGATATTTTAATGTTTTCACATTACCTCCTGTTTATTTTAAAGAAGCGGCATAACATATACCACTTGCTTGACCCAAAAAAAGAAATCTATTTGTTATATTTTCATATAAAAACACATTGAATGCTGGGATAAACTTACTTCTATAATATTTATCAGAAAGTTCCTCATCGCTTGCAGTAAACACATCTGGTGGAAAATATGCTCCGATAAGTTTCAATTTATAATCCAACATTAATGTGCCTGAATTCATATATAAACTTATATACAATTTATTTTCTACATAATTGTTATCAATCCCAAGAGCAAATAAATGTTTCTTATATTCTTCAATTCTATTCAATTTTGCAGAATTGGGATTTTCAAGCGATGCAAAATGTTTCTTAATGGGATTTTTAATGTGTTTAATATTATCTAATGGAAGCATTCTGCTTATTAGAATTCTACCTTCTGAATTATATTTACGGATATATGGATACATCTTAAATACCTGATAGATGTTATTATCTTCATCAGATGTCAAGAATGAAAAAGACACCCAATGCAAAACCATTAAATGATTTTTAGTTAGTTTAATTTTTTTAAGGGCTTCGGTATCAAATGGAAGTTTTCCGAAAGTATCAATATATTGGATTTTATTGCCTTCATATTTATATTTATAAACCGTATTCATATTCTCTTGTTCAACTATAGCTGAAAGATAAATATATCCTCTAGTATCAGTAGTAATTGAATTGTATAGTTTGTTGTGTTTTAACTTCACACCTGTTAAATATTTACCATCTGAATTAAATACTTGTAATCTATTCACACCTTGTTCAAGAACATATACTCTATCCTGATAATCGACTTTAACTTGACATAAATTATTTTTCGCAAACCTAAATTCTCCGGGACCCTCACCTTTTCTTCCGAATTGTTTTATAAAAATTCCTCCAGAATCATACTTCTTTATAGATTGAGACACCACATCAAGAATATATATATTCCCCTCACTATCTGATGCAATCGAGCTGGGCCAGAAAAGGATACTATCTTCTGTTTGTTCTTTTATATTATCTTCATAATAGATTAACTTTGTAACATCATAGCTTTTCTCAAATATATCGCCTGAGGCACTAGCAAAAATCATAATAAACGCTAAAAGAATAATATTAGCATAATATTTCATCAATTTTCGACCTTTATGTTACAAA
>JAFGBY010000021.1 GCA_016932915.1 Acidobacteriota bacterium
ATATCTATCGAATTATCCTTTAAATAATTCATGACTTTTAAACAGTCGCCATTATAAACAATATTCTTTTTCATTTTTTTATAATATTCATTTGGGTTAAAAGGTTTTTAATTTTTGTATATTTGTATTGTTTTAATTGCTTCGAGGCGGAGTGGTAGCATGCGGTTTCTGCGGAGTATTCCTGCTGCCTGGGAGTGGAGGTAAGTTCTGGTTTCTCCTTCGTATTGGCATCCCAGTATCTCTCCTTCCGGCATGATGAATAACCAGACACGATAAAGGTTTACGCCTTCGTGGTCATCCTCAAGGATAGTAAATTCAATGCTGTCTGTACCTTTATTTGCCAGTCTGTATTTAACAGTGCTGATAAATTCAGGATCATGTTCAGTGCACACAATCAGGAATAAAATTGTCAGTGATATGAGAAGCAATACAGTGCTTGTTGCTATGTATTTTCCTGTCATGAACATATACATCTTCAATCTTCTCGCCTTATCCAATCCCCATCGATTCCGCTCAACAAACGGATATATCCCGATTTATTTTTGCTGAAATCGCCCGCTTTGGTGACCACGATGCAATCACGCGGGTAGTCGGCCGAGTATTCAAAACAAGCTCCCATCGAGAGGCCACGGTCTCTTAAGTTTTTGACTATGTTGAATTTATATATACCGGGGGATGAGAACTTTGAAAGTCCGTTCGTATCGACAAGGTTGATCACTGCTACTTTCGTATTGTAATAATAATCCTTAATTTCCTGGTTTTTCTGTAAAGTTTTGTCGCCCGGATTGAACAGGACTAGTTTTACCTGTAGCCCGGCGAATTTCTGGTAAAGGGTGAAGATTATATTTTGATCTTTCCAGTTCGCGCGGACTCGATCAGTATCCATATCGACAGTAAGTACACGTGCACCGTTTGAGGTTCTCCTGTGCGGAAAGAAAACATTGCCGTCATTTCCGATTTCCCAGTTGGTCAAACCGTCATCAGGATATTGGGTGGAATCATCATCATTTACGTTATCGTCTGAGTTATTATCATCTGTAATTTCATCTACATCGATGATAAGTCTATTTTCAGAATCATATTTAATACCGTTTACTTTATATTTGGTCACTTTTACTCCCAGTAGTTTTTCAAGATATTAAATGCCGGCCTGCTTCCTCCCTGTGGGCCAAGCACAGCGTGTTCCAGCCGGTGCTCTTGTGGTAACCAATAGCAATACATCCAGGTCATGCCTATAGAATTCTCGGATGTAGTGAATTTGAGGTGTCTCTCCCAGCAATTGGCTTGTGCCTGGAGCAGATTTCTTTCACAGCCAAGCCAGTTTATCCCGTATGCGTCGTAACCGGTTTCGGTAATATGAATAGGTTTCTCCGGCGGATAGCCTTTTTCATAGATATAATTCCTTACCGCGGAGTATTTTTCCGGCCAATCGTTATTGGTGGTGTGACGGTAGAGGTGAATCCCGATTTCCCAGTCAGATTTAACAGGGACGTAATTAAAAAAAGTATCGATCTGAGTCTGCCAGACTGCTCCGCTCTTTTTCTGATTGATTGAATCTCCATGTATTGTGTCATTAAAAAGTATCGGTAGCGCTCCGGTTTTCCTGCAGGCGGTAAGCAGTGCCGGTTGGATTTCGATGTAATACTTCCCTGCGTCGAACGGCCAGAGTGATTCAACCGAAACCTCCATCCCACACTCGACGGCTTTTACCCGGCCATCGAACATCCTTATTATCTTTTCTAGATCCCTCGCCAGATATTTCGACATCCATGCTTCCCAGAGTTTGATTGGAAAGTACTCCTCTACTGGAGCTGGTTTTCCGGCTTCAGTAAACCAGCTGGTGGGGAGTTTATTACCAAGTTTCAAATAGAAATTGCCTGGCAATTTATCTTTAAGTGCCTGTACAACACGTTGATCAGTCCCAAGAAAGAGAGCCCAATCAATATCTATTGCCCAGTTTGTACAACCCGACTCTATGAACTTATTTATAGCTTTCCTTTGAACAGCCGCTTCATCTGTGCCGTTATCGAAAAGGATGGGTGTAAATACCACAGCTACTAGCTTTTTCAGGGAATTTGTCATGTAATATCCTCCTTGGTTCCACTAAAGCCTAGCGTATGGATAGAGTGCGAAGTCAAGCATGCGCAAGTTTTTTCAGTTTTTTAATATTATGGCTTGACAACATGTGCTGGTTGCATATAATTAACAATAGAAACTATTGTAGGGAGCAAGTAAAATGGGAAAAGAGGGTAAGAGAGAGAGTGCGCTAAAACTAGTAGGTATCGTTGCCGAGATTGTCGAATGCTATATGATGAGCGAACGAGATATCTGTGAGCGGAACGGTATCACACAGGGAGAAGGAAAGCTTATTTCCAAGATCTCATCGGGCGAACCTGTATATGTTAACAGTCTTTCTGAGGAGCTGGGCCTTTCGAAAAGCCGCATAAGCAGATTAATAGAATCGATGCGTAATAAAGGTATTGTCGCTAAATCAGAGAATGAAAACGACCACAGGTTTAACAATCTGGTGCTTACGGAGAAGGGTAAGAGTATTAAAAATGTATTTCTTGAAGACAGGGTTAAGAGGTGTCTAGAAATAATTACGCCGATCTCTGATGACAACATTTCCCAGCTGATCCCGCTTCTGGGGGTTCTGCAAGCGGAATTCACAAAATACAAAGAGAAGTTATAACTCCGTAATCATTCCGGGTACTAAAGCAGGTTCAAATTTACGGTTATTTGAATCGGTTTATTGAATAAAATAATTGGAGGGTGCACATGGCAAGCCTTTCGGGTAAACAGATAAGGTATCTCTCTGAAAATTTCGAACATTCAAATTTCAGAAAAACTGAGAGATTACTCTACAGTCATGATATTGCGGCAATGCCGAGCCTGGTAAAGCCGCTGGTCGGGAATACAGTTCCGTATGCAATAGTCCAACCGATGAACGAGGATGAACTTATTCATCTGGTGAAATGGGCTGCAAAGGAAAAAATTCCGGTTACTCCCAGGGCGAAAGCGTCATCAGGTTATGGTGGTGTATTACCGGTGAAGAGGGGACTGGTTATCGATTTCTTCCGGATGAATAAAGTCCTGAAAATCGACAAGAAAAAGCTTACAGCGACAGCTCAGGCCGGTATAGTATGGGAGAAATTCGATAAAGCTCTGAAAAAAGAAGGGCTTACACTTACAACTTATCCGACTTCATACCCGGCATCCACTCCCGGAGGCTGGTTAGCACAGGGTGGAGCCGGTATTGGTTCATTCGAAGCAGGTTGGTTCCGACAGAATGTTATAAGTGCGCGTGTAGTCTTCCCGGATGGATCAGTAAAGGAATTCAAGGGAAAAGACCTGGATCTTATTTCTGATGCCGAAGGTATAACAGGACTTATCAGTGAAGTTACAATAAAAGTTATGCTCGATGATGAGCTTGAGATAATTTCTATCGGGTGCCCGAATGCACACGATATGCAGAAGATGATCCAGGCTATGGTCGATCATGACATGCCGATATGGTCTCTAATATTTATTAACCCCAAAATGGCGGAGCTGAAAAACAAAGCGCCTTTGATGGAACACTGGGGTCATCCGGCAGAACACAGGGTGCTACTTCCCGCGTCTTATATAGTCACTATTGCTTACAGAAAAAAAGATAAAAAAGAATTCGAGACCAAGCTTCCGCAAGTTTTAATGCCGTGCGAGGCTGAAATGCTCGGCGAAAAAATCGCCAATCATGAATGGGAACATCGTTTTAAACTGATGGTTGTAAAGCGCCTTGGCCCGAGCCTTGTGCCAGCGGAAGTTGTTGTCCCACTGGAAACACTTGGTAATGTTCTGAAAGACATTGAAAACAAAGTCGATCAACCGGTAGTTAAAGAGGGTGTTGTTATTAAAAAAGGCCCTAATGGTAAACCGGAAGTCGTTATTCTCGGCTTCATACCTTCTGACCAACGCAAATTCAGCTATAACTTCGTTTTCAGTCTTGTGCTTACAATCGTAAAAATCGCCAGGAAATATGGCGGCAGGCCTTATTCCACAGGGCTTTATTTCGGAAAATATGCGGATGAGATTTACGGGAGTGAACGAGTCAAGAGGATGAAGAAGTTTAAAAAACAGGTTGATAAGAAGAATATCCTCAACCCGGGAAAAGTTTTCGGAGGCAACTTGATGGGAGCGGTTATGAACTTCGGTAATATGTTCGAACCGCTTATACGCCCTTTCGGTAATTATATAATTACGCAGGTGGGTGAGAGAAAAGGCGGGGATGTGAAGGGAATCCCTGCGGATGTGGCGTGGTATGCGTACAGCTGCAGTCAGTGCGGGTACTGCGTAGAGGAGTGCGATCAGTTCTATGGCCGCGGATGGGAAAGCCAGAGCCCCAGGGGCAAATGGTACTGGCTACGTCAGTACCTGGAGGGTAAGGTTAAGTGGGATCAATTCATGGTTGATACCATGATAGCTTGTACAACGTGCGAGCTCTGCAATCTCCGCTGTTCTGCGGCCTTACCGATCGAGCCTTCATGGATGAAGCTGAGGGGACAGCTGATTCACGAAGAAAAGAAGCTGACCTTCCCGCCGTTCGAGATGATGGCAGCGGCATTGAGGGAAGAAGGGGACATCTGGGCAGGCTACAGAAAAGACCGCTCGAATTGGTTCCCTAAGGAACTCGAAAAACAGCATGGCCCTAAAGTTAAATCGAAGAACATCTACTTTGCCGGCTGCACGGCGAGTTACGTAGAGGAAGATATTGGTATTGCCAGTGTAAAGCTCCTCCATGATGCCGGTGTGGATTTTACTTATGGTGGAAACAAGGAGAGCTGCTGTGGCACGCCGATGCTGGTTGCGGGTAAGTGGGATGAATTCCGCCTCGTGTTGGAAAACAACATCAAGATGGTCAAGAATTCCGGGGCGGATACCGTTATCAGCTCATGCCCGGCATGTGACATGATGTGGCGTCATGTCTACCCGAAATGGGCGGAGAAATTCGGAATCAAGTACGATATTACTGCAAAGCATTATTCCGAGATAGTTGCTGAGAAAATCAACAGCGGTGAATTTAAATTCCCGAAGATTAATAAGAAGAAACAGAAAGTCGCCTGGCATGACAGCTGCCATTTAGGCCGCGTATCCGGTGTATATGAGCCGCCGCGTGACCTCATCAAGGCCGTGCCGAATGCCGAGTTTGTTGAGATGACTCATCATCACCAGGAGGCGCATTGTTGCGGTTCGGTGCTCTCTTTGTTGAAAGAGCCGAAAGTCGCGGCTGATCTCGGTGAGACCAGGCTGAAGGAAGCCACGGAAGTCGGCGCAGAAAAAGTGCTTGCGCTCTGCCCGTGCTGTGAATTCCAGCTGAGGGTCAGCGCGGATGCGAAGGATGTACCGATCGAAGTGCAGGACCTTGCGCACTTCTGCGCGGATGCACTAGGCCATGAGTTGCCCGATCCACATCCGGAAGTAAGGGCGCAGTGGGCTGTATTCGAGGCTATGATCGCCCTGATGACGCCGGAAGGTTTTGCGGATTTGATGGGTACCATGTGGCCGGAGCTCATCGGCGCAATGCCGCTTGGAATGGGAAAAATGATGAAGGTGATGGCGAAGGTGCCCGGTATGATGACGCTTATGAAGCCGATGTTCCCGGTTCTCTTCCCGAGGTTGCTGCCGATGATGATGCCGAAGGTAATGCCGACTATGTTGTCACGTGTAGCCGAAAAAATACCTATGCCGGATTACATGGCAGAACAGATGCCGGAACTCATGCCGAAGGTTATGGATAACCTTATGCCGCATATGATTGATGACGTCGTGCCGCTGGTTACCGATCCTATGATTGCATACCTCAAGGGCAAAACAAACGGAAAATCAGCCACGGCGTAACTTATTGATAAAAATAGATATATACAATTGAGCTAATGCTTAATTAAGCTTTTGCGGGGCGCGATGTTTTATCGCGCCCCGTTTTTTGTATGTAAAATCGAAAAGACTAATTTTATGTTAATTTAGTCACTGCGAGTGTAACGAAGCAATCTGTACAATCTGTTTATTTGATTTGTCACCCCGGCCACCGAGCCGGGGTC
>JAFGBY010000022.1 GCA_016932915.1 Acidobacteriota bacterium
AGCAGGCAGGCCGGGCCGGTAGGAAAAGTGGTAAGAGCCTTGCCGTTCTGATTGGCCGCTCTACTCCGCTGGATCAGTATATTATGAACAATCCTGAATTCTTCTTCGCAAATTCGCCAGAGAACGCACGGATAAACCCTGAAAACTTGTATATATTAGTTAGCCATATCAAATGCGCTGCGTTTGAACTGCCTTTTGTCGAAGGTGAAAAATTCGGTAAGGAAGACCTCCAGGAAATCCTGAAATACCTTGAAGAAAACGGAATCTTACACAGAACGGGTGGAAAGTGGCACTGGACGCAGGATTCGTACCCGGCTAACGATGTCCCACTACGGTCGATTTCTTCGGATAATTTTGTAGTTGTAGACAAATCTGATGGAAACCGGATACTGGCATATGTAGATTACTCGGCAGCACCAACCACTATCCATGATGAAGCAATATATCTCTGTGAGGGAAAGCAGTATTACGTTGAAAAACTGGACTTCCAGCACCGAAAAGCATATGTGAAGGAAGAAAATACCGATTACTTCACGGACGCTATGGATTATACAAAAATCAGAATTCTTGATGAATTCGATTCGAAAAATTCGCGAAATTGTATGGTTGAACATGGCGAAGTACATGTAACGAATAAAGTAGTCGGTTATAAGAAAATCAAGTTCGGTACGAATGAAAATATAGGGTACGGCAAAATTCATTTGCCGGAAAACGAATTGCATACTACAAGTTACTGGTTCACGCTGGAACCCTCAGCTCTGGATACGATATCATTTAACAGATCGGAGATTGTCGACGGACTCGTAGGCACTTCCTATCTTCTCCTGAATATTGCGTCTGTCCTGCTAATGTGTGATACAAGGGATATACATCGCGCAATTGGAGATAAATCCGCCAAGTGGTTCGCTGCACAGTCACAGAATGGAATCGGCATTTACACTTTCGCCGAGGATCCTAACGAAATAAGCATAAATTCCATAGACCGCTTCGAACCGACTATTTTTATCTATGATAACTATCCAGGTGGAATTGGATTCAGCGAGGTTTTATTCGATCAGCATGATTTTCTGGTAAACCAGGCTTTACAAAGGATCAATAATTGCTCATGCCAGCTGGGATGCCCAAGTTGTGTCGGACCGATTAATGAAGTCGGCGCGGGTACTAAGGAAGTTGCAATTGCAATACTGGAAAAAATCCTTGATAAATCGTCTATAATACTGAATTAGAAATACTGGAGATATTGAATGTACGATAAAGATGATGATGAGTTGAGATATGAAACAACTGATCTGATGGCTCATGACGATGATCTAATGGAGCCAGGCAGAGGCCGGAGTGGCCTTGGTGCCCTGGTGTTTTTTATAATCCTGGCAGTTATCGCCATCGGCGCCGCTTTTTACATTTTTGTAACAAAAACCTCAAAAATCGATAAATTGACCCTTGAATACGAAAATTTTAAGAATGAATCAGCAGGAAGAGATAAGGTTAATAGCGATAAAATTGCCGATCTTGAGAAAAACCTTGGCAGGTCAAAACAGATAGTAAAAGATCTTGGGCTCAAGGGGGAAGCTTTTAATAATGAATTAGTTAAAACTCGCAAATCACTTGATGATGCGAAGGATAAAATTCAAGAGTTAAACGAAGATAATAGGAAAAAAACGGAAGAAATCGATTCATTGAAAGAAAAGTTCGAAAATGAATCTAAATTGAGGGAAAGCTCTGAAAGTACTGCGAAAAATACAATATCGGAATACAAACGTATGGCAGACAGCCTCAGCAGGAAAGCCAAGAGCCTGGAGGAGGACGTTAACTACTGGAAAAATATGTATCAGAGCCAGATGGATCAACAGGAAAAAGCAGTCGATCAGATTTTAAAAAGCGCTAAATCGAGAGAAAGACGAGTTAATGAACTGGAGGAGGCCTTACTCCGGACTCTTAAAGAGAAGGAACTGTATTACTCTCTTATTTCCTGGGAAGATAATTACCGAATGACTAATAGAGTACCCGAATCCAAGCTTACACAACAGCCTAGGCTCTTGACCACTTCAAAACCGTATTACCCGGAATCGGTTAAGAATGAAGCTATAAGTGGGGCGGTTATCCTGAAGGGCGTTTTAAACGAACAGGGAATATTTGATAATATCGAGGTGTTATATTCTCCTCAGGATAACAAACTGCTCTCACAAGAGGCAATCAAAGCAGCGAGGATGTACAGGTATCGCCCAGCATACAAAAACGAACAGAAAGTAAAAACAGTCATAGTATTCCCGGTGGAGTTTTCCAGTGATTAGGCGTGCTTTTATTCCAGTTTTTATTATTCTATCGCTCCTCGCCTTGAGTCTATATTCCTCTCAGGATAAATCATCAGAAAAATCGATAGCAATTAAATTTGATAACGCAATAAGGTTGAATGGTATCGTTTTCTTTGAAATATTCTGTAAAAATTCTCCAGATCTGCCATTTTCGATGAAAATTACTAATTGTAAATTCAGTGACAGTGTTAATTTGGAAATTCCTCTTTCATCTACAGTAATCGAAAAGAATGGTGAAATTATCAGGGGATATTTTTTCCTGCCTAATACAGTTCCTGCTGGAAAGAATACATTAAGCTTGCTTAATCAATCCGGTGATTCTATTTTCAGCGAAGAGATCAAGGTTTCCCCGGAAATTGTTTATCATACACCGCTTTTTACCAAAGGTTGGCCGATTTTCTGGAATGCAGTTGAAACAGGGATGAAAAAGATTGAATATACTGCCTACTCTGTCAGTGAGGTAAACTTCGCTAACTTCGACAATCCTACAACACTTTTTATTAGTGTTAAAAACGTTGAAAACATAAAAGTTAAACAACAACTGGAAATTTCTGTACATGGAAACCGAATAGATACAATTAACACAGATGAGAATTATACAAGAAAGGTATATCAACTAAGTAATAAAGAAATAGGTATGGACAGATGGTTTACTGTGAGGTTTGTTCGCAAAGGATCTAAAGGAGAGAAAACCGATTCCTTCGTTTTTGAATATATAAACCAGATGTCGACTAGCCGGCTACCGAACTGGATGAAACAGTTTTTGAAAAATAAAGAATAAAAGGATATATTATTACACTGGACTCAGGGGTGATACCGAGAAATGAAATTAATAATTCAGATACCTGCATTGAATGAAGAAAAAACTATTGCTAAAACTATCTCCGATCTTCCGCGGAAAATCAAAGGCGTTGATAAGGTCGAAGTTCTTATCATAAATGACGGTTCCGAGGATCGTACTGTTGAAGTGGCGCGTGAAGCGGGCGCAGATTATGTCGTAAATTTTGATACCAGGCAGGGACTAGCACGGATATTTCAGGCTGGACTTGATGCATGTCTGCAGTTAGGCGCGGATATAATTGTTAACACTGATGCTGATAACCAGTATGAAGGTCAGGATATCCCTAAACTGATTCAGCCAATACTGGATGGAGAAGCCCAGATCGTCGTTGGTGATCGACAGATTAAAGGCATGAAACACTTCTCACCTGTAAAAAAATTGCTTCAACTTATGGGCAGCTGGGTTGTGAGGCAACTGTCAAATACGACCGTTACTGATGCCACAAGTGGATTCAGAGCGTACAGCCGAAAAGCCGCAATGCAGATAAATGTTGTTACCGAGTTCACATACACACTGGAGACTATAATCCAGGCTGGTAAGAAACGGATAAGCATTTCTCATGTGCCGATAAGGGCAAGAAAAGTCGCCAGAAAATCAAGGCTCTTTAAAAATAATTACAGTTACATCAAAAGATCGATTACCAGTCTAATACGGATATATACCATGTATGAGCCCCTTAAAATATTCTTTTATATTGGGGCATTTCTTGGCGCGCTTGGCGCTTTTCTCTTACTTAGATTTCTCTGGTTCTATTTTTTTACATCTTCCGGACATGGCCATGTACAGTCTCTTCTATTCGGGATAGCGTTTGTCATAGTCGGTATACAAATTTTTCTTATTGGGCTTGTCTCCGATTTGATAGCAAGCAACAGGAAACTTATAGAAAAGGTTTTACTCCGACTTAAGAGCGAAAGATTGAACG
>JAFGBY010000023.1 GCA_016932915.1 Acidobacteriota bacterium
ATATCTAAATCTTTAAAGAACCAAGTATATTTTACAACCTTAATGGTAAAAGGTGGTCATCATATATTTGATAGCTCTCAAAAATGTGAAATATTAATTGAAGCTTTTCAATACTATCAAGTACGTAGAAGCCTAAAAATATATGCATACGTAATCATGAGAAATCATCTTCACCTCATTGCCGAAGCAGATGATATGATAGCCTTCGTAAGAGATTTCAAAAAAATTACGTCAACAAGATTTAAAGAGTATATAAAAACAAATGAACCTAATACGTTGAAAATATTTATTAATGATAAAAATAAATTTCAGTTCTGGAAAAGAGGTAACATGCCGAAACTTGTCTGGACTGAAAAATATTTCCGACAGAAAAAAGAATATATTGAGAATAATCCCGTTAGAAAAGGATATGTGGAGCATCCTTAGGAATGGAGATATTCATCAGCATCAAAAAATCCTATATTTAAAATAGAAAATATTTAGATGATCTTTGACTTCAATTTCTATATATCAATCTCTATCAAGAGCAAGCCCGTTTGGTCCAGGTCGGGAGACCTGAACCCGCCGTTTGAAAATGAACTATTATACCAGCGGGTTCGAATCTCCTGATTCGAACCAGAACCGTTCTTTTAAAAAATATACAAATACCTTGCATGCATTAGATTATTGGAGGTCTACAATGTGCAAAACACGAACAAAAAAAGATAAATGGATTGAATGGTTAGAAAAAATCACGAATGATAGTGTTAGATTGCATACTGACCTTGAAATGTATATTCGATTTCGGGAAATAATTAATGAAAATATTAATATTGTACAAGACTATCATTCCCCTGCTTTTATTTATGCCGTGAATAGATGGTTCGGTGATTTTGCCTTAATAAAATTTCGTAAACATCTTAAATCAAAAAATCCTAAGAAAGAAATATCATTTATGTCCATTCTTGAAGATATTAAAAAAGAAGCAGAAAATAAAAATGGACATTTATCCCGTAAAGACTATATTGCAAAACAAAAATTGATTATTAAAAAAAATCTTCCACCAACCGATTATGCTTCTCCTGGATTTACTAAAGAACAGCAAAAAAATGGTTTAGACAATGTTTTTAGACAAGAACTTCAAAAAAGAGAAGAGAAATTTAATCGATTTGCCGAACCTTCGGATACACACTTCAACCCGGATATTATCCAGAAAGATATTGATATGTTTAAAAACAAATGTGAAAAACTTGAAAAAATTGTTGATAAAACAATTGCGCACGAAGAACAAGGAGTAACACTTAACCGATTACTTATTCCTGAATATAAAGAAATAATCGACTACTTTCATAATCTTGTACAAACTTACAAGGCTTTTTTTACAAATTCTTCTACTTTCAGTACGGCTTCACATGTAGGTGATTGGACTTGGATATTTCATGAGAAACTTAAGATTCCAAAGAAAAAGAATTCTGACACTTGAAAATTAAAAGTGGAGTAAGATACTTAGGCTATATTAAAATCGGCCTTTCATATCGGCTCGGATGTCACGGTCGGTGTCGCGTTTCTTGATAGCATCCCGTTTATCGTGCATCTTTTTGCCTTTCGCCAGGCCGAGTTCTACTTTAATCAGCCCTCGTTTCAGGTAGACCCTGGTGGGGACAAGGGTATAACCCCTTTCGATCAGCTTCCCCTCAAGCTTGCGGAGCTCCCGTTTTTTCATCAGGAGTTTCCTCCTGCGAAGAGGATCGTGATTATCATAAAAAGTATGCGTATACGGAGAAATATGGCAATTGATAAGCCAGAGCTCGCCTTTTTTAAAATCGGCATAGGCATCGGAAAGATTGATCTTCCCGTTCCGAAGGGACTTCACCTCTGTACCAACCAGCACAATCCCCGCCTCATAGCTTTCCTCTATGAAGAAGTTGAACCACGCCTTCCGGTTCTGTGTGATTACCTTATATCCCTCGTTATCTTTTGCCATTTTTTATCAATTCCTGTTTCTACCGGATTTATTATCAGAAAACTGTTCCCGAGTTAATACCCGGGAACAAATTCTAAACCTATTTCAACTCGTACGATTATTTACCCAATGTATGGTCGAAATCTTTAAGATACTGCTGACGTAACACAACCGCCATACCGCCAAGTAGTACACCTTCGATCTTAGAACTGCGTGAGAAATCTAGTATCGAATTATTCTTGAATCCACCGACGATGAGTGTCTTCTGCGAATCCTGGAAATACGCAGCATGCTGATGATACATCGCGTTCCCGAAGTCGAGATTCGGCAGAATGATTACATTGCTTCTACCCGCGGCAACGTTTTTCGGATCGGACATATCCAGTTTCCTCTTAGCCTGCTTCTCGTTAACCGCAACCGCAAACTGAACTTCCGGAGTAATATTTATATCTTCGTAGAGTTCATCTTCTTTTCTCAAGGTTTCAAGTTTTTCGGTAATAATGTCATATGCCTTGCGGGTTATATCAACCGTAGGGCCGAATCCGCTACCACCGGAAGAATATGAAAGAATCGAGCCGTATATCTTCGGAAATTCCTTTTCAGGCAGCAGGTCGCGGGCAATCTTGCATGTACCGATTGCGATATCCGCAAGTTTATCCGGTTCCATCTCCGTAACAACAGCAACATCACCGAAAATAGCCAGGTTTCCCGGGTAAACATCTTTCGGGCAATTATCATCCTGGAATGAGAAAAGCGCCGCTTCGAACACTGTCCCGATCCTGGGATGCAGCCTCAGGCCAGGCGCGAAGAAGTTCGCCGTAGTAGAATAAAGGCCTCCAAGAACAGCGTGGCCGTCTCTCTGATATCCCTCGATCTCAGCGGTAGCCATGAGCGAGAAAAACATATCTTCCTCGGTTTTTGCCAGCAGGTCCGCTTCGCTCATTTTCCACTTTTCACCAACTTTTTTATATGCTGCCTCGGCATATTTCTGCCGTCTTTCTTTCATCTCATCGCTTTTTGGGTCGATGATTGTAACGCGGTCAAAAGTCTTCTTGACAAGATCATCAACGGAAACGCCCTGTGCCTCGGCATACTCTGCGTACATCGCCGAGCTACCTGCGTTTTTCTTTATCACATCCGGGTTACCGACAACAACGGCATCAGCATATTCACTCAATTCCCAGGCGGCAGCCAGGGGCCTTTCATCTTTATCCAGCGCTCCCTCGGCAAGGTAAATAACAGGTTTTCTGTTCTTATCAATCTGCTTTCCAATTAATTCCTTCAGTTTAAACATAGCTATTCTCCGTATAGATAGAAAAAAATGGGACTGCCGCTTGGCAGCCCCAGTATCTTACTAAATTTATGGAAATAATAAAGCTCTAGCTTTTCGCCGCTTTTGCTAACTCCACACCTTTTTCCATTGCTTTCTCATTGAGAGGAAGCATATGGTGATGCCTTTCCGGCAGAACCTTCTTCAGAGCAGCTTTCAAGGTGTCAAATTTAACGACTCCCTTAGCTTCGAGATAAGCACCGAGCACTATCATGTTCAGTACTTTCGGATTATCCATTTTAACAGCTTCTTCTGCCGCCGGGATTCCGATTGATGTAATATCTTTCCTGGACGGTCCTTTCGAAATATTCGTTGATTCCCAAATCAGGACTCCGCCTGATTTCAGCTTATCTTCGAATTTATCTAAAGAAGGCTGATTAAGAGCGACAACCGTATCATACTGTGAAAGTATCGGAGAGCTCACTTTATCATCGGAAACTGTTACCTGGCAGTTTGCCGTACCGCCCCTCATTTCGGGACCGTATGATGGCATCCAGCAGATTTCTTTTCCTTCGATCATACCGGCGTATGAAAGTATAAGGCCCATAGTCAGAACACCCTGGCCACCGAATCCTGCAAATACTATTTCTTCTTTCATCTCTCTATTCCTCCGGTGTCTTTACATCGCCAAGTGGGTAATAAGGGAACATATTTTCCTTTGTCCACTCAAACGACTGTATCGGGGTCATCTTCCAGTTGGAAGGGCAATTCGCAACGAATTCAACCAGGCAGTAGCCTTTTCCGGCTTTCTGGTATTCAAAAGCTTTCTTCAAGGCTTTTTTAGCAGCGCGGACACCTTTTACATCAGCAACAGTCTGGCGTGTGATGTAATAGGTTTTCGGTAAAAGCGCCAGCATATCGGCGATTTTTACCGGAGCGCCCATATCATCAATCACCCTGCCGTAAGGAGATGTACTGGTCTTCTGGCCTTCGAGAGTTGTAGGGGCCATCTGCCCGCCTGTCATCCCGTAAATCGCGTTATTTATAAACACAACCAGGATATTCTCGCCTCTGTTTGCCGCGTGAACTGTTTCAGCAGTACCTATAGCGGCGAGGTCGCCATCACCCTGGTATGTGAAAACATACTTATCAGGATGCATACGTTTGATTCCGGTAGCAAGAGCCTGGGCGCGACCATGCGCTGCTTCCTGCCAGTCGACATCGATATAATCATACGCAAGAACTGCGCAGCCAACCGGCGCGACGCCTATGGTCTCATTCTCGATTCCCAGTTCATCAATAACTTCGGCAAGCAGTTTATGAACGACACCATGAGTACATCCCGGGCAATAATGGTTGTGTACTTTAATGAGGCTTTTTGGTCTCTCGTAGATTAATTCATAACCTTCCTTCATTAGAGCACCTCCTTCTTAAAGAAGTCAACCAGTTCGTCCGGTGAGAAGATCATACCGCCCATTCTGCCGTAAAATTTAACCGGTACACGTCCTCTGTTTACCAGCTCCACATCCTCGATCATCTGGCCTGCGTTGAGTTCGATATCTACAACAGCTTTCACTTTATCGAGTAGCGGGCTTAGACCCTTCTTCGGGAACGGCCAAACTGAGATCGGACGGAAAAGGCCTACTTTATGGCCTTCTTCGCGAAGTATATCCATCGCCTTCTGCGCAATCCTGGCGGAAAGCCCGAAAGCGGTGATCAGGTATTCAGCATCGTCGGTATTTATAGTTTCCCAACGTTGTTCGTTTTCTTCAATTTCTTTATATTTTTTCTGAAGATTGTGGTTAATAACTTCCATTTTTTCAGGCTGAAGATATAGAGATGTGATAACATTTCTCTCTTTTCTTTTGCCTTTACCGGTGCTTGCCCAGCTGATATCCGGTTTCGGAAGCTTTTCATCCTTCAATTCGACTTTTTCCATCATCTGGCCGAGAGCGCCATCCGTGAGAATTATCGCAGGATTGCGGTACTTTTCAGCAAGTTCAAATCCCAGGTAAACAAAATCGAACATTTCCTGCACTGATGCGGGAGCAAGAGCGATCAGGTGATAATCACCATGGCCGCCGCCTTTAACAGTCTGCAGGTAATCGCACTGTCCCGGTTGGATCGTACCGAGGCCCGGGCCTGCGCGGTTAACATTTGCCAGCAGGCACGGGATTTCCGCGCCGGCAATATAAGAAAGACCTTCCTGCATCAATGAAATACCGGGGCTCGAAGATGTCGTCATTACACGGGCTCCCGCGCCGCCTGCGCCATATATCATGTTAATCGCAGCGACTTCACTTTCAGCCTGTAAAAGCACGCCGCCCCTCTTTGGAACCTCGCGCGCTAAATATTCTATCACCTCTGACTGAGGTGTAATGGGGTATCCGAAATAACCGTCCATACCTGCCCTGATAGCAGCTTCGGCCATTGCTTCGTTACCCTTCATTATTACGACTTCACCCAACATTCACCTCCAATGAAATGTAATGAAGTAAGCTTAGCTAGCTTTCTTCTGACGGTAAACAGTTATTACTGCATCTGGACAGACCAGCGCACAGCTGGCACAGCCGGTGCATTTACCTTCTGCGTCTTCCACCAGCCGATAACCCTTCTTGTTCATCTTGGTTGTGAGTACCAGAGTATTGACCGGACAAGCCTGTATGCAGAGTTCGCAACCTTTGCAAAACTCATAATCAAATTCTATGTATCCTTTTGCCATTTATACCTCCGTAATGGAACTGCAGTTATAGGTTCACGGCGACTACTTCTGTAACCTCTGGAATTCTTTCCTTGAGAATTCTCTCAATTCCATTCTTTGTGGTCATTGTCGCAAACGGACATCCGTGGCATGCCCCGGTAAGTTGAATCTGAACCTGCCCGTTTTCAAAACCTACATACTCCAGATCACCGCCATCCCTCTGCAGGGCTGGGCGGATTTCATCCAGAACTTCTTTTATTTTGTCTTCCATGTTGACTCCTAACTGGACAATTCATCCCTGAAAATGAAATAGATACTCAAAGATTTATCTTGTGGGCGGGTAATGAAAGGAAAATCCGATAATCGGTCATAGCTGAAGGTTTATCCACCACCGGCCCCAGGAATACCTTATTCCGTATTTTCAAACTCATTAGAATCGAAATATAACAGCTAAATTTTTGTTAGTCAAAAGTAAAAACTCGGATTTTTTAAAACAGCCATTTGATTCAGACAATTACAACCCGAAACAAAAAATACTTTTTTTCGTTGTAAATTCTTATAGGAGTTAGAGTTATGAAGTTATTTTTGCATGTAATCTTTCCAATTTTTCTGGTTTTATCCTTAATGTTTGCAACAAGCTTTCTAAATGCTGAAAATACAGACAAGCCAATCTGTGATCTTGCTGAAGAAATCCTGAGTAAATCAATCGTTATTGATGCGCACTCGCACCCTCTTCAAAGTACATATTTTAGTAATCCTGAAAGTTTCGATCTCGGAATAGACAGTAAATCCAGCCAGGTTGATTTTATCAAGATGAAAGCATCTCACATAAATGGCGTCTTTTACCCAATGCCTATTTATTTCAGAACAGAAGAAAAATTAACTCTTGAGCAAAGAATATCTCAAAGCATCACATTAATAGAAACCCAGGTAAAAAAATATAATACTCTTGCCGCATTCGCATTCTCGAGCAAGGACATACAGCATAATTTCGATCAGGATTTACGTTCCATAATGCTTTCAACAGAAAATGAGAATATTTTTCGCGGCCAAATAGATAATATTGAGAAGTCTTATAACCTTGGAATAAGACAGGTGACTATTTTAAATTCCAACCTTGATGTATACGGTATTCCAGGAAAGGAAGAAGGAAGCGTTACAGGTTTAAGTGATTTTGGAAAAGAGGCCATCCGGGAAATGAACCGCCTGGGAATTATAATTGATATTACTCATACCGAAGATATTTTACAAAAAGCTATAATACAGCACTCAGAAGCTCCGGTGATCGCATCACATTCAAATACAAGGTCTGTAAACGCCACATCACGTAATATCCCTGATGATATATTAAAGATGATAGCGCAAAAGGGTGGCATCATTTGCGTTACTTTTGATAAGGGATGGATATCCTCCGAACATCTGGCAAAAAGAGCGGAAGCTAGAAAGAAAATGGAAGAGGAGAGAAAAATACTCGAAGAAAAACTGGGAAAAGATAATAAAGAAATATCTACAAGAATTGAGGAGCTCCGCTCAAAACTTTACGGTGAAAATGTCGATATTGAGTTATTAATAGATCATATTGATCATATTGTAAAAACTGTGGGAGTCGATTATGTCGGTTTAGGGTCTGATTTTGGGGCTGCTGATTATTTTTATCCGGAGGAGTTAAACAACTTTAAAGACTATACCCGCATAGCATGCTCATTTTTGAAAAGAGGTTATAAAGAAGAAGATATCAGGAAGATTATGGGTGAAAACCTGTTAAGAGTGATGAAAGAAGTGGAAAAGATATCAGATATTTATAAAAAAAAGATAAAAAATTGATTATCAGGAATTCATTTCATAAATGATACGGAGACCCTCAAGAGTCAGATGAGGGTAGATCTCAGTAATATATTTTGAATCTTCCTTGATGATGTCGGCAAGGCCACCAGTGGCGATTATCTTTGGTTTTTCGTCAAACTTGGAAATTATTTTCTCGATAATATGATCACACGCTCCGATATGGCCATGATATAAACCTGAGCGGATAGCATCAATCGTATTGCGTCCGATAACATCTCTGGGTTTCCTGATATCTACACTGGGCAACCGAGCTGCTCTTATCGCAAGGGCTTCAGCCGAAACTCCAGGCCCTGGAGTAATAAGGCCACCAAGATATTCACCTTTTGCGCTGACCACATCGAACGTAGTCGCTGTACCAAAATCTACTATTACCAGGGGTCCGCCGAATTTTTTATACCCGGCGAGGCTGTTCACAATCCTGTCCGCTCCGACATCCTGCGGAGGTTCATACAGAATTACAAGCCCCGTTTTAATCCCGGGACGCACAACAACAGGAGTAACCGCGAAATCATGTTCAAAAATAGCAATAAAACTAGGTGTCAACGAAGGCACAACCGAGCAAATACATGCATCAGAAATCTGATCGGGGGTTATCTCTGAATCCTTGAGAAGCGAACGGATAAAAATTGAATACTCGTCCCTGGTATTATGACGATGGGTAGAAAGCCTCCAGGTTTTTAATAATTTATCGTCATCATAAATACCCAGTACAACATTCGTATTCCCGATATCCGTTACCAGTAACATTTTACCTATTCCGTTCTTATTGTAACTATATCAGCGGATAGAATCCGTTGCAATTTATCTTTATAACGCCGAACTTTTAAGAAACCAAATTCATCCAGCCCTTCACTTATTGCTTTAAACTCGCCGTGATCGCTTAAAATCCTCAGCCTAGAGCCTTTGCTGCTGGGTGAACCTTTCACCCATTCCTTTATTATTTCCTGAGAATTACCTTCTTTTAATAATTTATAATACTTATTGAATTGTCCAATAATCTTAATTCCAATATCTATTGGTTTTTGTTTTTCACCGGTTATTTGGAGAAAAGATATTGGTTTCGATTCAAATTCAGGAGGGAAATCCTCTGGTTCATGGTTCACGTTAACACCAATACCAACCGCTATACCAGGGATTCCTTTCACTTCATTTTTTCTTTCGGATAACACGCCGGATATTTTACGCGCGTTGAATAAAACATCATTTGGCCATTTCAATTCCAGCTTCGAAGAATTGCCCTTATCATCAAGCATATTTTTAAGAACATTATAAACCGAAAGTGATGCCGCTATATTCAATAACATCATCTCTCTCATAGAAAATTTATCTTTCAACAGTACCGTCATATACAATCCCTTACCACGGGGAGATATCCAGGAACGGCCTTTCCTTCCTCGTCCACTCGTCTGAGCATCCGCAACAATAACCGTTCCATGCTCAATCGTACCGGAATTCTCCAGGGCATAAAGGTTGGTAGAATTAATTTCCTCCAGGTAAATGACTTTACCGCCGATCTGTCCTTTTAAATCTTCAGAACCTGAGTTGTCTTTATTTCTTTTTATATGTTCGAACATTTCGCTCATACCAGCTTAAAAGTATTACAAATGCAGTTACTATTATAAGTCCAAAAACTTTAGAAACACCCACAAATTCATTCAGTATTAATACTGAGAGAATCATTGTTACCGCTGGGATAAGATTCGCGAAAATGGAGGAATTAGCGGCGCTCAAGGCAGCAATTGTATAATTCAGAAGCATATAACCCAATGCGGATGAGAATACTCCCAGATAAATCACCGCTAAAACAGAATTGATTTGAGGTTGTCTGATTCCTGTGATCAATGCTTCGGCTCCAGCAAGCGGAAGAAAAAGTATTACTGCGATTATCGATTGCATCCTGGTGATAGTAAAAAAAGAATATTTAAATGAAAGCTTACGCGCAAAAACCGTATAAAACGATGCTGCTATACAGGCAAGAAAAATAAAAATGTCGCCAAGGAGGTAATTCGCCCCTGCTGCAGGTGGCTCTTGAGATTTAACGACCAGGTAAACACCAATAATAGAACCAGCGGTAGTTACCAGTTTCATCCAGGTCAGTTTTTCTTTTAAAATAGGAACTGCAAGCAGAGAAGTCATAACAGGGATTGTTGCCAGGAGTATGGAAGCTCTGATCGCAGTTGTATATTTCAGCCCGTATGCATCAAAAATAAAAAATAAACCCGGTTCGAGAAGCCCGACCAGAATAATTTTAATCCTATCTTCCGGTCTTATTTTTTCTTTGTTCTTCATAAAAAAATAGATGACATGAAGAACTATAACAGCGAGAAGATATCGGCAGAAGACAATCAACAGCGGTTCCATGCTCCTCAGAGCAATCTTCATCATTATATAAGACAACCCGAACAGAAGCACCATCACTATGCCTGCTGAAAACGCTGCGACTTTATAATCTTTAACCATCATCTCTCCAAAAATGTCATCAGATTATATACAGAAAGATTATGAAAACCAGTGAAATTAATTCATACATGAGAACACTTTAATTAAACGGAGAGAAAATTCTTGAAAATTAAACGATTATTATCCAAAAGGAAATCTTCGGGCAAATTGTCATTTATAAGGTCACTGACTGCAGGAAAAAAATCACGAACAGATTGAAAAATTTCTTCCGCGCCCTCTTTATCGTACTCAGGGTGGAATTGAATCCCCCATATTAGCTTCTCTCCTACTTGAAATGCCTGGATTTCGCAACCATTAGAATGCGCTAAAACTTGATAATTTTCAGGTAAAGCTGAAACTTCATCAAAATGGCTTAAGCAGCTTGTTAATTTATCTATACCGTTAAAGAGAGGGTTATCGCGATCTACAAATATTTCTCCCCACCCGAATTCAGGAGTTGTTGATTTTTTAACATATTCTTTGCCAGCTAAACATCTGACCAGGAACTGATGGCCGAAACAAATTCCAAGAATTGGTTTATTTTTCTCTGCGAAATGATCGATTATCTTTTTCAGTGGATCGTACCATTCCTTATCATCCAGAACTGAAGCCTCGGAACCACCCACTATCAGATGAGAATATTGTGAATCAGGATTGAATGTATCGAGATTGTCATAATCGATTATATAACCCTCTTTTTTTTCTTTTAAAAGCCGGGCCTTTATTGCTCTGTCAAAAGATTCGGACAGGGATGGATCGATAAGGAGATTGAGGACAAGTATCATTCAGTTTTATCCTTATTAGGAGAAGAATCGCTGAATTCTCTGTCATATTCTTCCAGCATTTCATCATAAGAAATATCTAATGCTTTAAGTGGATTGATACGCTCGTTGAAATATGCAACCTCAAAATGGAGTGTTGGGAGAGTAAATCCGGGACAACGACCGACTTTAGCGATCGGTTCTCCTTCCTCTACTCTTGTCCATTCCTTCACAAGTAACTCACTGTTACAACCATAAAGAGAAGCAAGGACATAGCGGTGTTGAATAATAATCAGTTTTCCGTAAGGAGCAAAATCTTCCCCAGCATATACTACCCAGCCGTCCCTGGAAGCTCGCACAATTTCCCCTTCTACTGCGTTAATATCGATCCCTTTTAATCCATCCGGTTGAAGGTCGGAATTCCAATCGCGGATGATATCTCCTTTAAGGGGCCAAGACATACTCTTCAGACTGACATTCCAACCCGGATCCTTGTAATCAACCTCCTGGTATTTTGTAGCGCCCGGGATAAAAATGGTATCCCCGGTTCCTTTATCAAACGGTGTTTTCATTTTATTTGCCCTGGCAATTTCCCTGACAGATACTCCATAAGCTTCGGCTACCAGCCACAGGTTATGCTTTCGCCAGAGCCTGTGATCCAAACCGCCTTCCCTTACAGTCGTTTCCTGGGGATTCAACAGATTAAGGCCGCCGGAACAGGAAACCAGGCTGAATAAGACAACGAAAACCGGTATAAGTCTTTTCACTTTTCTTCTGCCTCAGAATACCTGCGATGGAGTTAGAATTCTCTTCCAGTAAGTAGTGTACCCCTTACGCGTCTGTTCAAAACGTCCGTCCTTCATAGTAACACTTCCGCCACCTTCAAATTTCTGTGTAACACTGTCATCATTAATTATTAGCCAGGTCTTTTGCAACTGTTCTTTGGTATTAATAACAGCACTACAATTTTCATCCTTGCCCGGAGTCCTTATCAACAATAATACTTTTTCTATTGATCTTGTTGATGAAAAATCTGTCGTACCAAAGAATGAACCAGTAAAAGGCTTCACATCTCCAACAGGAACCACCTGCGCCTCGATCTGCGTCCAATATTCCCTGGAGATGATCAGATAACCACGAACATCAGGTTCGGTCAACACAGTGCTGTCATCAAAAACACGTTTTTCAATTGTCCATACACCACCAACTTTATCTAAAATAAAATTGATTTCATCATCACTGAGTTTTCTTTCCACATCAGCTTGTTGCGCTGCAACGCTGAGGGCTATCAACAATATTCCTAATAATATTAATAAGAAATTTCTATTCATGGGTAATAACCTCCGAATAATTAGTCAGCTCCGGATAGATACAATTCTCAACCGGATCATTTTTCCTGAGAGAGGGTGTTTTAAAAATAAAATCACATACTTCCTTTGCAAAATCAGTATCCCCTTTTCCACACTGTTTTGCTATATCTCTCCGCATTCCAAGAGTCTCCAGATCGTGAATTGCAGCAAAATCAAGGAATTTCTTGATTACATCTTTATCCAGGATCTTATTTTTCATTTGAATCGCAATATACCATTGATAGTATAAAGATAACTTTTCCTTTTTCTCCTCCAGGACAGTTGTAATATCAATATCCATAAGAAGATCCTTTACGCTCGATATTCTATCTTTTTTCCCCAGTATCATTCCCAAAATATCTACATCTATACCTTCATCAATATATCTCAGCAGCATATCACTGTAATCCTCTGAAAGGTAAGGCTGTTTAATATATGACCTGTTAAATACATCCATCAACCTGACCGAAAAAAGAAAGAATCCCTCATCATTGTTTTCCACCAGCGCTGTGAAAGCATCGAAATTCTCCCCATCAATCCCAAGGAGTATCAAGAGAGTTGTCAGCCTCTCAGTATCTTCGTCGTTACTATATTCATCGTCAGTGCTGAATGCTGCAATACTTTCAATTAAACTTGAGAAGCCTGAATCGCCTGAAGCATTGTTTGCTTCCTCAGCCAGGAATTCAAACGCTTCCCGCGTCCTGCATGCCGCAATCAAATCGTAATAATACTGGTACTTATCCTTCAACAACTGGAACCCTGAAGGATCCTTATAACAAATTTCCTCAGCCAGCCGGAAAAGCCATTCTTCCTGGACCTCATCAGTAGAATACCCATCATCAAGTTTCTCCATAATCAGCGGCAAAACCTGTATGCCAAGATAAAGCAACTCCACCCGTTTTTCCTCATGCAATTTCTGACCGGCCCTGAAAGAATCACAGTTGTCGGCATTCATATAATCTACGGATAAAAATTCATCCAGCAATTTTTCATATTTGCTGTCCATTACAGATGTATCTGTAAATATAGCTACTGAAAAAGCGATGAATAAAATCAGTAAAAATAATAAAAATACATTAGTTTTCATATCAAACCTCTAGTACCTGTAAAGCGGAATTAATTGAACCCGAAGGCAACATGATATAAACACCCCTGACTGTACTGATTCCCCTTGAATCCTTCAGTGCCTCCCTGGCTACTTCAATCCCAATTTCTTTTTGTTTTTCCGGAGAGGCGGCTTTTTGTAATTTTTCCCGAATTCTTTCCGGAACGGACATTCCCGGGACCTCATTCGTAAGAAATTCCGCCATCCGTGAACTTACAAGCGGCAGTATCCCCACAACTACCGGTATATTTGTTATACCCGCTTCTTTCAGAAAATCCTCCAGTATTCGTGCATCATATACAGGCTGCGTGAGAATAAATTCTGCGCCCGCCTCGACTTTTTCCTTCAATTTTCTCAGTTCATCTTCCCTGTTAATTGCGCCCGGATTAGAACCAACGCCTATATGAAAACTGGCAGGTTTACCGACCGGATTACCTACGACATCCCTGCCATGATTGAACTTATTTAAAATTTTTACCAAACCGATAGCGTCCACATCAAATACCGCGGTAGCATCCGGGTAATCTCCCAGTTTCGGTGGATCACCGGTGATTATAAGAAAATTCCGTAAGCCTAAAGTATGCGCCCCCATAAGGTCGGACTGCATACCAAGAATATTCCTGTCCCGGCAGGTGTAGTGAAGCATGGTTTCCATTTTCGTCCGGTTTTCGAGCATAGCCGCAAGGGCAATAGGGCTCATCCTCATTGACGCGCGAGGCCCATCAGGGATATTTACAACATCGATCCCTTTAGCCCTCAGGTGTTCGACATTTGCAAGTATCTTATCAATACTGAATCCACGCGGTGGATTTATTTCAACGCTCACGGCAAAACCTTCGTGCAGTTTCCGGGCAAAAGGAGATTTCTCAACCGTTCGGACCGGTTCTATCTCT
This sequence comes from Acidobacteriota bacterium, assembly GCA_016932915.1. Lineage (GTDB taxonomy): Bacteria > Acidobacteriota > DATKUA01 > JAFGBY01 > JAFGBY01 > JAFGBY01. The sequence goes on from JAFGBY010000023.1 coordinate 14,306, forward strand.
TTTTCTTCCGGTTTCGTCTCAATTGGGACACTCTGTGTAGAATAAAACTGTAAATCTTTAGGTTTTAACGCTTTAATAGCATTCTTCATCGCCCTGGTATGTTCCGGCGTTGTGCCACAGCATCCGCCCACTAATGAAGCGCCGTTCTGTATAAAACGCTTGGCGTATTCAGCCATATATTCAGGAGTTGACAGGTAAATATATCGCCCCTCGATCAACCTGGGCGCACCGGCATTCGGCTGGACTGATATCGGAAGATCCGTAACCGCGCGCATACGTTTCAGTATTTCCAGTGAATCACTCGGGCCCACCGTGCAGTTTAAACCGACAACATCTACATTCATCGACATAGCCGCTTTGACTGTATCTTCCGGGGTGTCGCCATAAATTGTCTGATAAGAATCACTAAAGGTAACCTGACATATAATCGGTTTATCCGAGACCTCATTCACAGCTTTCACGGCGGCGGCCATCTCATCAAGGTCGGAAATCGTTTCGATTATAAAAATGTCGGCACCGGCAGCGTTAAGCGCAGAAGCCTGCTCTAGATAGGTTTCGAAGAGTTTTTCCGGAGCCGTCTGGCTGATTGTCTTCAAAGGTTTGCCGACCGGACCCATCGCGCCAGCGACTATAATGGAATCCCCCGCAGCCTCACGGGCAATCTCCACAGCCCTCTTATTGATTTCCGTCACCTGCTCTTCGAGGCCGAACGGCATCAGTTTAAACCTGGTAGCCCCGAATGTATTCGTTTCGATAATATCAGCCCCGGCTTTTATAAACCTCCTATGAACATCCTTCACACGGTTAGGATCGGATAAATTGAGCTCATCAAAACAACGGTTTACATATATCCCGGATTGATACAGCATCGTCCCCATCCCGCCATCGAACAGGAGTACATTATCTTTAATTCGTTTTAAAAAATCTTTTTTATCCACAGTGCTCAACCATATATTGTAAAAACAAGATATTATAACATTATGATTTTGATGAGCAAATTTGTTCAAACAACAATCTCATCTGTTATTTTAACACATATTAAAAACTACGGAATTTCCCTCCGTTTACCTTTATATCATACCTGGATATCCCAATAGACTAGAAACGAAAGACGAGATAAATGCTTGCTTTTTCCGGCTAATCAAATATTATTTCTGCAAATAGGATATTATAGTGAACAACCGGGAAAGCTTTAAAAGTACCCTTATAAAAACACCATTACCCGAGATGCTTGCTGCAGTGAACGAGTACAGTATGCCGGGAATGATAGCCGTATCTCATAAAGGTATCGAGAAAAAAATCTTTCTTGACGGTGAGTTCATAACCTTTGCTTCTTCGAATGTCGCCGATGACAGGCTTGGTGAATTCCTCATCAGGATCGGAAAAATAAAACAGGTCGACTATGACAACTCAGTCAATCTCCTGAAAAAAACAGGTAAACGCCAGGGTCAGATATTTGTAGACCTCGGATGTCTGAACCCAAAAGAACTTTTTTGGGCTGTAAAAGCGCAGGTAAAAGAGATAATCCTGTCATTGTTTCTATGGACTGAAGGGGACATCATTTTTATTCCTGGCGGTTTCATGGAAAAGGAGACCATACAGACACATTCGCCGATTACTCAGATTATAGTCGAGGGTATAAAAAAAATTCAAAATCCCAGGCGGTTCGTTGCATACCTTGGAGGAAAAGATTCGGTACTAACGGTTCAGGACAGTGCGCTTGATATCATGGAGAAAAACGACCTGGGAATTGAATGCTTCCAGATTTTTAACCTGATCGACGGTAAATCCACACTGGAGCACCTGGTATCCGCAAGCAACCGAAACGGAACTGAAGTTGTACGTGTACTTTA
>JAFGBY010000024.1 GCA_016932915.1 Acidobacteriota bacterium
GTGGCATTTGATATCTCGGTCCCTGTTAAAGTATAAAAGCCAGATGGATAGCTGTTATATTTCAAAGTAGCTACAAGAGGAAAGGAACCGGCAATCTGTTTTGCCGCTACGATGGCAAGGGAAAGCTCGATCAGGTCCTCGAACGCATAGAATATAATACAATCCACATTCTCATCCACAAAAGCCGTGATCTGGATCCTGAAATTCCGAATGATTTCCTCCGGTGTTGCTGAACCATAAGGTCTGAGCACCTTCCCGCTTGGGCCGCACATCCCGGCGATATACGCCCTGTTACCAATTGCAGCCCGCGTTGCTCGAATTGCGCTTTTATTGATGCGTATCGTCCGGTCATCAAGAGAATGGGGAGTCAGCTTCAATGGGGACATATCACAAGTATAGGTAGTTAATATATCCGCCCCAGCCTCAAAGAATGCACCGGTTATTTCCTCAAGTATATCGGCATGATCCAGAGATATTCGAGGAAAGGATTGAATTTGCCCGGGGTAATCCCTCGCCAGCACAGTATCCACACACCCCGCAGAGCAGAGGACCTTTCCACCTTTAATACTATTTAACAAACCGGCCATTTTAGAAAAATTTACTTAAACCATTATACTATAATACGGATATTTAATGTAGAAATCTTTAAAGTGGAATTAAAAATACATCATATTTTAGGAGATTTCTTCCTGTTAATCGATTGTTGCACACAGGCACCCTATCATTTATAATTTATACAATTCAAAGGGGACAAGTTATGAAGAGATTCATTACCAGAATACTATCATCGATGCTTTTACTTGCATTCATGTTTACGGCAATGACTGCCTGTCATCAACAACCACCCGGCCCTCCACCACCACCAAGAGCCGAAACTCACAAGCCTCCGAAACCGAATAAACATGCCGTATGGGTTAAAGGGCACTGGAAATGGGATGGAAACAGTTGGATATGGATTAGAGGACATTGGAAGAAATAAAGTTTGTAACAATAAAAAAAGGGCTCTTTTCAGAGCCCTTTTTAATCATGTTGGCATTTAAAATCCAGAATCGGAAACCTTCTTTGTTTCCCATTCACCATATTTTGCAAGCAATGGTTTGATTTCTTCAGCCTTACCGATTACTACGAGCACATAATCATTAGATGGAAGAATCTTAACAGCAGCTTTGTTTACCTTGGTAGTTTCTGCTTTAGATACGTTGTCCAATAATGTCGAATAATAATTCTTGCCAAGATTGTAATATTCTAGTTCCAGCAGTGTTGATGCTTTCGCACTGTTCCTCTGCAATGTCGGAGGAAATTGGCCAAGAATATAATTCCTCGCGCTTTCGACTTCTTTTGCTTCAAAACCGGTTGTAGCGGTTTTATTAAGAAGGTCAAAGACGATATCGAGCATCTGTTGGATATTTTTATTTGCCGTATAAGAATATATGGAAATGACGCCATCATCCTTCCATGAATCCATCCTGCTGCGAGCACCGTATGTTAAACCACGTTTTATTCTCAGCTCAGTATTAAGCCAGGATGTAAACCTGCCGCCAAAAAGAGTCTGTACAACTTCCGCTTCAGGCGCAATCGGATCCGATTTATTAAATCCTGGCGATGAAATCATGAAGTAGGACTGTGTTGCATCAGGTTTATCAATAAGAAGGAGCTTCTTTCCTTTGATTTCCGGAAAAGCAGGCATTTTATAAACCGGTTTCTCAGTTCCAGGATTTTTCCAGTTCATCAATCCTTTATTAAATTCCTTCTCCAACTCTTCTTTTGTGATATCACCAACTACTGCAATGCTTGCAAGATCCGGCCTGTAGTATTTGCTGAAATAACTCTTTAGCTCCTCTGGAGTCATCTTTTTTAAAGATTCTTCATTACCCATAGCAAGATTTGCCATTGGATGTGAACCAAAGTATGCTTTCTTCATATAAGGCATTAACGCTCTTGAAGCCTGATCTTTAATCGATTTCAGGTTTTCGAGACGTTTGAATCTCTCATTTTCAATTTCGCCCTGGCTGAAAGATGGATTCAGCAGAGAATCGGAGAGTATTTCTATAACCTTCGGTAAGTACTCTTTTAAGGTATATCCGGAAATTGAAACATACTCAGAGTTTGAGATAATCCTTAGTTCAGCTCCCATGAAATCAAGTTCTTCAGATATCTGTTCGGCAGTCATTTTCGCGTTTCCTTTAAGAACTAACTCCGCCGCAAAATCCGAGATACCTTCAATCCCAGCCGGCTCAAAAGCGGTACCGGCGCCATCAATAATAATCTTAAAGCTAACGATCGGGAGGGAATGATCTTCAAGTAAAAGTATTTTCATCCCGTTTTCGGAAGCAATCTGCTGAGGAACCGGCAAGTCGATTCCTGCCATTCCAATTAATGTGAATACAGCCATAAGTATAATCACCAAACTAATCATTGATTTACTTCTCATTACTCACCTCCCGTAGGAATCAGATTACCTGTCGTCATCTGATCAACCGTGAAATACTTCTTTGCTGCGGTTTTGATATCTTCAAGAGAAACAACTGCATACTTTTTCATTCTCTCGAACACTTTTTTATAATCGCCGTAGTATATTTCAGCTCTTCCAAGTAAATCGGCTTTTCCTCCGATGGTTTGCAATTCGTCATAGAAAGAACTTTTCACATTGTTGACAGCTTTTTGGAGTTCACGCTGGGTAATACCTTCGTTTTTAATTTTCTCTAGCTCTTCAAGCACAATCGTTTCAATTTGTTTCATATCAACACCTGATTTCGGATGAATCCTGAACGAAAACACAAAAGGATCGATTGTCTCAAACAAACCACCGCTCACATCAACTGCCAGCTTTTCATCCCTGACCAGTCTTTTATAAAGACGGCTGCTTTCACCATCCATTAACGCTGATTCAATTATTGAAACCGGGAAAAATTCATCATCAGTACATTTGGGAGCATGAAACACCATCATGAAGTACGGCATCTGCGCTTCTTTATTGATAACAACTGTTTTCGGGCCAAGTTGAGATGGTTCAACTGTAGTTACATCTTTAGGTTTAGGGCCTGGTTTTATTCCGTCATAATATTTTTCTAGAAGAGGCATGATTTCTTTTTCCTGAAAATCACCAACCACAATCATCAAGGAATTGTTTGGAGCATAATAAGTATGATAATACTCCAGAATATTTTCGCGACTCCAGTTCTGGATATCACTCATCCAACCGATAACGTCCCAATGATACGGATGAGCCGTGATTGCAGTAGCATTAACCTGCTCTTCAAGAAGCGATTCGTTATTATTATCCACAACCAGGCGTCTCTCTTCAGCTACGACTCCACGTTCTGATTCAAGAACCTCTGATTCAAATATCGCGCCCTGCATTCGATCCGCTTCGATCTTTATCATTTCTTCAAGGGCTGTTTTCGGAAACCAATCGGTATAACCGGTCATATCGTAACCGGTAAACGCGTTGTTGCTGCCACCCAGGAATTCCATAATCCTGTCGAATTCGCCGGGCCCGACTTTTTCCGTTCCATTGAACATCATATGTTCGATAAAATGGGAAACGCCGGTGATACCTGGGCGTTCATTCCTAGAACCAACCCTGAAATAGGTGTACAGCGCAATATTAGGGATAGCGTGATCTTCGAGAAGAAGTATCCTCAATCCGTTATCAAGCTGGTGTACTTTAACGTCCTCTATCTTCAATTCAGCTCCAGCAAACACTGCAAATAGCAGAAAGAAAGATATAAGGAACAATGAAGTATATTTCATACATATTCTCCTTTAGATTAAAATCTCCGGGTAAATAAACCCTTAATAACCTTATTTTCATCCGTGATAATATATCACCAGATCAATTTTAAATCACAGGAAATCAAAACAAGATTATCCTTCAATATAAAAACGCTTGAAGAACAAAATAGTTTTAAAGTTTTGTTAAAATTGTTACAGATTAATCCTTAAGTGCATCAGTCTGGTTTAAATAAATACTTTTATAAATGAGAATTTCCGCATCATCAGAAGAGCATTCTACACTGACTTTACTTATTGATTTATCTGTTTTTACTGTTGGATATGTTATCAAGTAATAATGCTGAGTAGCATTGTATATATCATTAAAAATATTCAAAAGTTCAGAAACACTTTTTGCTATTTTAAAATAATGACTACTACCTTCTATCCCTTTCATATCCATTAAAGCACCAAGTCTTTTTTTATCATTAAGCTTGAAATAAGTATTTCTACCGCTTAAAGCTTTCATGGTTCTGGTATTAGAATCCATAACTACTGACAAACAATCCGCATTATTAAGGTATTGATTGAATGTCAACTCGCTTTTTACTTTTTCACGTTGATCAATAGAATATTTAATGCTGTTACCAATTTTTACTCTATCTAAAGATGTATTGAATGGAACACCATCTGAAAAAATGAATAAGATCTTCCTTGCATCAAGGTTTTCAAGATTTAAAAGGAAATCAGTCATACCTCTTAAAAGATCCCAATTCATCTTCATTGTAACTTCTTTGAATTTATTAAAATCTATATTTCCACTTTCAAGATTTTCTTCTATCGAATGTAAAAAGGTTTCTGTGTTATCAGTCATTTCTGTTAAAACTACAGTATTGTCATAATCAGCATAATACATTCCGAAATAGTCTCGCTTATTATCAATTCCCTTTACAAATTCCTTCATTGCTTTAACAAGATTCTGAAATTCATCACTATCCTGGTTCATCTTGCCGGCAAACAGGAAAATATAGAAGTTAGGCTTTAGGTAATTATACAATTCTTTGTCAGGTTGAGTCTCTTCTGAATCATTTTTCGATGGTTCATCCGACTGCCCATCAAGATAATTAATCTCATCAATACTCGTAATCTTTATCAACTCCTCATTCTCATGAATCTTAAAATCTTTGCTGGATAATCCTTTTATCGATTTCATGTCGTTACTTAAAACACTTACCTGCAATAACCTGTAATGAGCACTTATTTTCATTTTCACATCATCTTTATTATGTGAATCAGTAAAAATCAAAACAGGAAACATGATAAGCACTAAAATGTTAAAAAGTATCTTTTTCATCTAATTTATCATCCCCTTATAATCCACAGACAGTTCTCTTGATGATTTATACTCCTGGCCCCTCTCATCAAAATAACTGCATTCAAGGAGGTATTCTCCCCTGGACAGTGGTTTTATATCCAGGGCAAACATCAATCCATTGGAACCGTTTTTATGAGGAACTTCTTTAACAAGATTTACTTTAGATATTTCATCATTAGCAGAGCTGGAGCGTTCATTCAATACTTTTTTAAGGCTCCATTTGTAATTGGCTATATTTCCGCTGTCTTTCAATCCCTTTGCATTGAGAAAAACAAGAAGTTTTTCTATGCTTGGATTGATAATCCCGATTTCGGGAGTTATTAGTGTACCGGATAGATAGAGAGGATTATCAGGGTTGATTTTAACCTCGTCTCTCCCCGGGTATGGCGCAAATTCACTTATTGCAACTATATTCTCCCTGCTGTTGAGAACAATCATCGAACCGAGGTTAGCCTCAGAAGGTGTATACAAAGGAACCTTGATCTGTCGGTTAATAGCAGCATTCTTTCCAGTTTGGACATCGTTAATAAAATATCGGATAGTATAATCGCCCGGAGGAAGAGTAATAAAATCAAAATAACTTATTTTATCCACTTTTTTCTTCCGCAATGTATCGCTGAAATCTACAGTAACTATCTTATGCGTTGAACGTACTTCAGCGCCATCCAAGGTTTTAGCAATAAAGGATATATTGAGCTTAGAACTCATTTTTTCATGAATTATTTCATCAATATCAAGTTCACTTATCATAAGTATAAGTGAGGATACAGAACTCGTAGGGAAGAAATAATAATCCGAACAGAGGGAAAGTTCGTTGAACTCAATACCGCTCAATGCGGCGTTGTTTAGATACCATTGTTTTTCATCACTGGTTAATTGATTATATTGTTTTGGCATAGCTATTTGTGACCTATAGCTCAACTTAACATCATCACGGTCAGTCTTGATCTTTACATCAAGTACCTCGCCCGGTTTATATTTATCTCCCGGATAAAAACTCAACAAGTAATAAAGCGAAGAAAGTCTTTCTACTTTTTCCATGGTCTTTACCAGATTTTCTGTATCTGTCCCTGATTTTATAAACTCCCCACCCGTATAACCGCTATACTGCTGCAGGCTCTGGGTCCGTGCCATTTCAGCCATCATCGCATTCTGTGTATTTTCAGTATTAACATCAACTGATGATGTATCAATACTATTTGCTGTCCTTTTGCCGACATCCAGAACGTATAGTGACATATTATATGTATTAAAAGAGCTTATCGACTGCTTAAGAGCAAGCATCGAAGAACCAATATCTTTCTTGTAAGTCCTGGGGCCATCTGATCTTGTCAGAGGATTATAATCTGTCATATCAACAAAATATGTATCACCCCAGAAATAGAGACCGGCTGTCACCAGGATAACATTCTTACGCCCCGGAATTTCCTTCATAGTTTGGCCGAGAAGTGAAAGTTTTTCGAGTATATCGAGGTAGAGAGTATTCTGCTCATTCATCAATGCTTCTTTTAACATCTGATCCGATTGTTTGTTCTCGGGAGGTAACATTTTAGCCCTTCCACCATCCAAATCGGGTGTATTAAATTCGGTCAAGGTTTCTGTAGCGATCGCTCCTCTTAATTCAGATAAATCAAATGGATTTCGGTAGACTATTGAGCTTCTTTTGAATAAGTCACTTTCGATATATTTTTCTATCGTATCATATGCCTTTTCTTTATCTGCTGTATAAGGTAATACCTCAGCAATAACTCGGTCATCAATATGATAAACTGCTATTTTATCATCAGGCCGTAAGACAGCTTTACTGAAATCTTGAATCGCTTTTAGTATATTACGCTTTTGCAAATCATATTTTGGAGCATTATAGATAGCAAAGGAATAGTACCTGGGAGGTAAAACTTCCTCCTCTTTAGAAATAGGGGTTTTAGTTTCAGCAACCTTAACAGTTTTGGATATAGCTTTCTCATATTCAAACTTATCAAACCGGGCGATTTTAACTCTATCTCCATTTATATATAACTCGATATCATCTTTCGTCAGATCTCTAATATGCTGATCATTGCCGTCCAATGCAATGAAATCCACCTGTGTTAAATTTACCTGGACTGTGTAATCAGCCCTGGGCTTACAGACAGATTTGCCAGTATTTTCCGCTGTTTCCAGGGGACTGAAAGAAAAAACTGCAAGTCCTATAATTAAGACATATATCAATCTTCTATTAAACATTATATCCCTCCTGTTCATTGCAGTTGATATATAGCAAATAACCTGCCATAAAATTTTAAAACGAGATTTTAAAAGATCGGATTTTGTCCATATATGATGACATAGATAATCATTACAACGTATAAATTAATAAAATGTTTTTTATATCCAATATAAAGAAAACGAAAAACAAAACAGATGTCCTTCATTTATATCATGCAGATATTTCTCTGAACCAAAACAGAATTTCTATTAAAATTACTTCTTCACTTAGCCCTGATAGTAGAGTATTGTAAAAAATATGTTATATAAAAGATCAAATAGAACAGAGGATTATGGAAGATGCATCTAAATAAACGGACACTCATATATTTAATAATATTGCTATGTTTTGTACCTGCCGTATATTCCGAAAACCAGTCTCAATACCCACTTGTCAACAACAACAAAATCCGAAATATTATATTACTTATCGGGGACGGTATGGGTGCTATCCAATCATCCGCAACAAGAATCAGGTATTTCGGACCCGATGGTAGACTCGAATTCGAAAAGATGCCGGTAATCGGTTTAATGAATACACATGCCGCCGACAAACTTGTCACTGATTCCGCAGCTTCCGGAACGGCAATGGCATGTGGTATAAAAACCAATTGCAAAGAAATCGGAATGACACCGGATAATCATTCCGCACTTTCAATCCTCGAGGCATGCCGTGACATCGGGATGTTCACCGGGATTGTAGTCACATCTAGAATTACACATGCGACCCCTGCTGCATTCTCAACCCACGTCGTCAGCAGGAAAGAAGAAGAAGAAATAGCCAAACAATTAGTGGAAAGTGGCATCAATGTTCTTTTCGGTGGAGGAAAAGATTATTTTCTACCTTCCGATACAAGTGGAAGTAAAAGGGATGACAATCTCGATCTCATAAAAACTGCAGAAGAAAACGGTTATCAATTCATCGAGGATGATACATCACTTGATACTGTCGATTCTAAATATATCCTTGGCCTGTTTCAGATGAAGGAGCTGACAACCTTTGCACCTGAACCATCATTGGAAACATTAACACGTTATGCAATAAATTTTTTAAACAAGGGTGAAAAGGGATTTTTCCTGATGGTTGAGGGCAGTCAGATCGACTGGGAGTGCCATGATAATAAAAAAGAGGCAATGTTCAGGCAGGTTTTATTATTTAATGATGCTGTTAAAGCAGCCCTGGAATTTGCGGTTCAAGACGGTAACACCCTGGTAATAGTAACTGCGGATCATGAAACAGGTGGGATGATTATAAAAGATGGTGAGCTTGATGGCAGCAAAATTAATATTTCCTGGGCAAGTGGTGATCATTCCAATGCTCCAATCCCGGTATACTCTTTTGGCCCCGGAGCGATAAAGTTTACCGGTATGTACGACAATACAGAACTTGCAAAAAAAATGGCAGAATCGCTCGGAATCCAGGATTTCCCGAAAATTATACAGTAATACTACGATAACTCCTTTATTTCATTAAACCAGGTGTAAAAAAACCTTGCTATCCTTCGCTCTCTCATGTTAAATATCGCGAAACCTAGAAATAATATAGGAGTAATATAATGTCAAAAGAGGGAAAATTGAACCTCAGAGAATTTCCGCGGACATTCTGGATAGCAAACGTTTTGGAATTATTCGAGCGGGGCGCTTATTATGGCATGAATGCCGTATTGGCGATCTATCTTACGGATAAACTTCATTTTGCTGAAGAGGCAGCCGGTTTTATTCAAGCAATTGTATACGCATTGACCTATGTATTTCCGATAATCGGAGGAGCATTAGCAGAAAAATATGGTTACAGACGCATCCTTATGGTGGCTTTTTCATTCCTGACTTTCGGCTACTTTGCCACCGGGCATGTGGACTCATATGGGCTTGTTTTTGGATCACTTTCCATAATGGCTGTCGGTTCGGGTTTATTTAAACCTATTATTTCAGGTACTATAGCGCGCACAACGAGTGAGAAAAATTCTGGATTCGGATTCGGAATCTATTACTGGATGATAAACCTCGGCGCATTCCTATTCCCGATTATTGCAGGGCAGCTCAAACTTATCGACTGGAAATATGTATTTATGATGTCTTCACTCTCCTGCGCCCTCATGTTTATCCCGGTAATCTTTTTCTATAAGGACCCTGAACTTCCCGGGAAAGCTAAGTCGTTTAAGGAAACAGCCTCAAATGCAGCTATGGTCCTTGGCGACTCGCGTTTTATGTTTATGCTTTTTATATATTCATGTTTCTGGATACTTTATTTCCAAAATTTCGGATCAGTTCTCTGGTACCTCAGAGATTATATCGATCCGACCGCCGTTAATCAGGGAATGACATCATTCTTAAATACTGTATTTGGATGGATTCCAAATATACTTCATATGGATCCTTTTAATTTTGTATTGGGCCCGGAACATGTAACTGTTGTTAATGCTGGCACAATAATACTGCTCCAGGTAATTATCAGTAGAATAGTGAAAAACTTCAAAGCTCTACCTGTAATGTCGATAGGTATTATCATCGGCTCCTGCGGATTCCTGATCCTGGCACTTACCAGTGATCCATGGCTTTTCCTCGTGGGTATCGGGGTATTCTCGATCGGGGAGATGACTACGCATCCCAAGTATTACAGCTATGTCGGGACGGTAGCCCCACAGGACAAAAAAGCGATTTACCTAGGATACGCATTTTTATACGGTGTAATCGGCTCCCTCTTCGGCAGTAACTTTGGAGCTGTGCTTTACGCAGAAATGGTCAAACCTGAAAACGGGGAACAGGGTAATCCTACCTTATTCTTTTTCATTCTTTTCGTGCTTGGTTTATTAGCATTTCTTGGCCTGAGGTTGTTCGATAAGTATTTCTCAGAAGATACTCCGGACACACAAAGAAAAGCCAGGAAATACGTTACAGGTATTTACTCATTACTTATTCTTGCCGGAATAGGCATTGTAGTATGGAAAAAATTAGTTGATGATCTTTCCCCGAAAACCATTATACAGGCTTCAATAATAGCCTTGTTGGGTATCGGTGGTCTTCTCATTACATATAAATCGAAAAAAGCGCAACAAAACTAACCGTATTTGTTAATAATAATTGAGGGACTTATCAGAGTCCCTCTTTTTTTATCTTTTTTTTTAACTCCTGACAACCACACCCAATGTTGACCGTCTTTATTGGTAACAGAATGCATACTGTGAATTTGATTGAATAGGATGGAAAAGAAAATGACTAAGAAAATAATTCCTTTACTGATTGTAATATTGATGTTTGTTTCATGTGTTTATTCTGCTGGGAAAAAAGATCAGAAGATTCATGATATAACCGCATATTTCACAGAAACACCAATCCAGATTGATGGAAAGTTATCGGAGGCTGTATGGCAGAATACGCCATCAGTTGATGATATTTTCATTTCCTGGGAACCGGCTTTCGGTTCAATTATGAAACAGAAAACCAGGGTATGGGTAGCTTACGATAATGATAATCTCTATTTTGCATTTTATGCCTATGATGATGAACCAGAAAAAATTAAAACCTCTATCGGGAAACATGATGACATTGGCGCGGATGACTGGGTTGCTGTTCTCGTAGATACAACCGGCTCAAAACAATTCGGTTATGCTTTTTTCTGCAATCCAAGTGGAATTCAGACTGATATGCTTATGAATTCTCAGGGTAATACCGATTCAAATCCCGATTGGGTTTGGTACAGCGCTGGTGGTGTTGTAGAAGATGGATATATCGCTGAAATGCATATTCCACTGAAAAACATTAAATACACCAGTGGTGAAAATGTCGAGATGAATGTCTTATTCGCTAGATTTATAGGCAGAGAAAATATCCAGGGCGGATGGCCTATTTTCGAACCAGGTGAATCTCCTTACCAGGCAATGACAAAAATTACTTATAAAAAACTTAACGGACAAACTCAAATCGAGATTCTTCCATCAATAACCTATGGAGTAATTTACGATCGTGAATCTCCCGATGATTGGGTTAAAGATACTGATCAATTCGAGGTTGGTGTCTCGGGCAAAATCGGCCTTACATCGACAATCACAGCAGAGTTCACAATCAATCCCGACTTCAGCCAGGTTGAAAGCGATTCTTTCCAGGTACTAGTCAACCAGAGGTACCCGGTATTCTATGCGGAAAAAAGGCCGTTCTTCATGGAAAGTAATTACCGATTCAGTATGGCAGCTATGGGTTCAGGTGACTACAATATGTACTACCCACTCTACACGAGAAACATTGTCGACCCGGAATGGGGTATGAAATTGAGCGGTGAAACAGGAAACCTCACTTTTGATGTTCTTCTGGCTGGAGACAACTGGCCGGGAAGAAAATATGACGATGAAATAAATCCTTATGCAGGTGATACAGCGCTCTACGCTGTTGGCAGGATGAAGTATTCTTTCAGCCCTAGCTTCTATATCGGCGGGATAGTAGCTGACAGGGAATTCGCTGATGGATACAACAGAGTTTTCGGTGGCGATGTACAACTTTTAATAGGCTCTCACACCTTTATGAGCAATTATCTTTACAGCGAAACAACTGATGAAGATGGACTCACTGATACTAATGGAAGCGCGTGGGGTGTTGAATATAGTTTTCAATCGCCAATTTTCAGTTCAGAGATCTTCTGGGAGCATCTGGATCCTGAGTTCAGAATGGATACAGCATACTATAAAAGAATTGGTATGGATAAAGTTACAGCATATGCCGGTTTTAATTTAGTTCCTCAGGGAGAAAACTGGAGCTGGATACAGAGAATAAATCCATTTGTATTTGGTTATTATCTGCAAGATATAGATAACAATGAAGACGACTACTTCTATCTTGTCGGGTTAAGAATCAACATGTCTAACCAGGGTTATTTCAGAATAGATTACAGGTTCTTCAGAGAATATTGGGAACATATTGCGCTGGATGGTGAACAGATGTATATAAACGGCAGCGCCCAGTTTACTAAATGGCTCTACATTTACACTCACTTCTATTTTGGGGAAGATACATATTATGATTCAAATCCGATCATGGGTGATTTCTTAAGCTTTAACCTGGAGTTCAATATACAGCCGAATGAAAAATTCACTCAGAATTTCGATTACACTTACCAGAAAATGAACAACCCGGTCGATGATTCATTACTATATGATATAAACATCTTACGTTCCTGGACTACATATCAGTTTGATGAACACCTCTTCTTCAGGGCTATCGTTCAATATGATAGTTACCGCGAGAGAGTTCTCACCGATCTCCTGGCATCATATACACTGACTCCAGGAACAGTCGTTCATCTTGGGTACGGTTCACTTCATTTAAACAAGACCTGGAAGAATGATCAATGGGTCACTGCAGATGAATTGGCTGAATACTACCAGATGACACAATCATTCTTCTTTAAGGCAAGTTATCTTTTCCAACTCTAATCACAACACGGGGAGCTGAAAGGCTCCCCTCTTCCTGTTAAATCCAAATCTTATTTCTTACTGTTAAGCTAATATAAGTCAGGGAAAATTTGATATAGGTACTCTGAGGTCGTTTGAGTAATGTCTATGGAATTTTAACTTCTGATCTCTTCGATTTTGCCTGCCAGATAAAACATAATTATAACAACTATTATAAGGATTGCTTTTATCAGTACCGAACCGGAACTCAAACTGTAACCAAGCATTAAAAAATGCCCAAAGAGAATTATAAAGGAAAAAGATATATTAAAACTCGAAAGTATAGTTTTGTAAAAGTAAGCCGAAGATAGAAGCAGGATAACGATTATATCAACGTATAGTGAAGGAATAATCGCAAGGGAAATCATGAATATATTTATGGTAAACCATGGAAGATCAATAAATGGAACAGCAATAAGGATGTACGCTAAAATTGATAGAGAATAGCTGATCGCCGCTTTTTTATCAATATTCATAGAAGATAAAATACATGCAATACTTTACATATCAACATCTTGCGGTCTCTAAAGCAGAACAAAAAAAACCGGGGCTTACCCGGTATTTTAGTACTATCAACAAACCTTTATAGGTCTGCAAATATCTTTCTGTATCTTATCTCACCTAACCGCTTCTCCCCCAGAATTCTTAGAAGCAGAGATGGATTTATATCTTAGTCTCTTTTTGTTCCGGTAAATGAACCATATTGTACGCAGGATTCATAGGTATCCATATCCTGCAGACCCCACTGTACATCACCGGATACAGTGTTTCCAGAAATTGTAGCGTTACAAATGACATTCCAACGTAGATAATAGGTCTTATACGTCAAGTAGAATGTCTCATTGAAGCTGAAATTTCCATCTGCCTGGAGTGTAACATTAACAGCAAATTCATAACCAACCTGGTTCCCATCCACAGTCTGAATCAAGATCGACACCTGACTATCAGTCTGTGTAATAACCCAGACCTGCTGTGACATCGGCGGAGAGATGACATCGGGGCAGTTTGATGCTTCCGAGTAAAACGTCAGATCCCATGTACCCGCAACATTTGGTAGATTTAGAACGTTACAGCTCTGTGAGAATATTCCCAAAATAAACACCGCACCCATAAACAACAAAGTTCCTTTTTTAAGCATGGTATGCGACCTCCTTATACATTTTCCCTATTTAAACTTTACTTATCCGGGTTAGAGATATATTGCTGGAGATACAGGTAATCCTCTTAATGTAAATTATAAGTCCTTGATTCACATTTTTCAAGGTTATTCCTCCAACTCTTTAACCAGATAAACTTTTTCGCCTGGTTTAATCAAGAATAGCTGTTCCCTTGCTAATCTCTCCACTTCGAACATCCTGTTCTTAAGTGACCATATTTTAGCCCTGAGTTCCAGGTTTTGCTGTTTTATATCAGCTAGCTCGCTGTTAAGATCTTTCTCCATATTTTTACGCCTCAGAACTTCCATAAGCCCGTTACTGCCAAAAAAAGTGTACAGGCCGATCAGCAGAAGCGCAACAGCAAGCAGTGAAATAAGCAGTTTCTTGTTAAACCCGGTTTTTTTCGACATCTTATCTATTAGTTAAGAAGCCGCCGAAGATTTTTTTTCCGCCATAACAGGCGTTATCTTCGAGCAGCGCTTCGATCCTCAGTAACTGATTATATTTAGCAATCCTGTCACTTCTGCTGGCAGAGCCGGTTTTAATCTGCCCGGTAGCCATAGCAACAGCAAAATCCGCAATGAACGGATCTTCGGTTTCACCACTACGATGCGAAATAATACAATTATAACCAGCGCTTTTTGCCAGTTCGATAGTCTGAACTGTTTCGGTAACCGTACCGATTTGATTCAGTTTAATCAAAATCGAATTGGCGACTTTTTTATTAATACCTTCTTCGAGGATTTTCTTGTTTGTAACAAAAATATCATCCCCGACTAACTGTATCTTCTTACCCATTTCATCAGTCAGTACTTTCCAACCGTCCCAATCATTCTCATCAAGCCCGTCTTCGATTGATATAATCGGGTATTTATCGACCCAATCTGAATAGAGCTTTATGAGTTCATCAGAGGACATTTTCTGATTCTTCTCGGCTTCCATAAAATAATGATCTTTTTTAAAGAAAGAACTTGCAGCAGCATCGAGAGCGATGAAGATATCTACACCCGGCTTGTAACCGGCCTTCTCAATTGCTTTAATAATATATTCTATAGCCTGCGCGTTGGATTTCAGGTTCGGAGCAAAACCACCTTCATCCCCAACAGAAGTAGCAAGTTTGTCATCTTTTAGAACTTTCTTCAGTGTATGGAACACTTCAGCTCCCATACGAATTGCCTCGCCGAACCTTGGAGCTCCAGCGGGCACAATCATAAATTCCTGGATATCCACATTGTTATCTGCATGAGCTCCACCATTGAGAATATTCATCATCGGAACCGGCAACAGACGGGCAAGAGTACCTCCAAGATAGTTATACAGGGGCATATCATAATAATCGGCAGCCGCTCGGGCTACAGCCATTGAAACGCCAAGGATAGCATTTGCGCCCAGCTTCGATTTATTTTCAGTCCCGTCCAATTCAAGTAATATGTTATCTATTTCCTGTTGGTCGGTTGCGTCCATATCCATTAATTCGGCTGCGATAATCTCATTTACATTCTCAACGGCCTTCAACACACCTTTACCCATATACCTGTTCTTGTCGCCGTCCCTCAACTCAATCGCTTCTTTTTCACCCGTAGAGGCTCCTGATGGAACAGCCGCTGTGCCTACAGAACCGTTCTCCAGCTCAACAGCAACCTCTATTGTGGGATTTCCGCGTGAATCAAGAATTTCCATCGCGAAAACATCTACTATTGTCGATAACATATTCTCTTCCTCCGTTTTCCGCTTCTAAAGAATATAGTGCTCTTTTGCAGCTTTCATAATTCTGGATAATGATTTCCGATCAGAACTTTCAGCATACAATCGTATCTTCGGCTCTGTCCCGGAAAACCTTATTAAAACCCATGAATCATCTTCTAAATAAAGTTTTACTCCATCAGTCTGACTGATGTTCACCACCCTGATATCAGCAATCTTCGAGGGGATATTTTTCAATCTTTTCCTTGTGAAGGCTAAACCCTCATCATCAATATTAAAACTTTCGGCAGTAAAAAATATCTCGCCCCCGATATCTTCAAACATTTTTCTGATAAGGCGGGAGAGAGGTTCACCGGTCCGTGCAAGCATCTCTACAACGAGCATACAAGCCAGGATACCGTCTTTCACGGGGATATGGTTAATCTTCGTCATCCCACCGCTTTCCTCGCCACCGAAACATATTTTATTTGTAACGAGTAAACTGCTGATATATTTAAACCCGACTGGTGTCTCAATGACATCCAGGCCGTGTTTTTTTGCAACATGATCGATAATATGGCTTGTCGCCACTGAACGGGCAACTGCGCCTGTAAATTTCCTGTCTACAGCAAGGTAATTAAGCAGACAGGGTATAATTACATTCGGGTGTATATAATTTCCCTTCTCATCCAATACGCCGAAGCGATCGCTGTCAGCATTGGTAGCAAGACCGATATCGAGCTTTTTCTCCTTTATTAACTCTTTCAATTCGACGAGGTTTTCCTCGGTTGATTGTGGAGAATAGCCACCGAAATAAGGATCACGGAAATTATGCAGCGGGTGAATTTTACATCCACTGCTGTAGAGTAGTTCATCCAGGTAATCTCTTGCCGTTCCGTAAAGAAGGTCCAAGCCAACCTGCAAGCCAGAATTAATAAGCGGTTCGAAATTTATCTTCTCTTTCAGAAATTCAATATAGCTGTCCTTGATATCGATTGATTCTACACTGGCGACCAAAGGGGGAGCTGAAATCACAGTACCTTCCATTTCGATTTTATCAATTTCCTGTTCCAATAAATCTGTCTGTTCTGGTAAAGCTGTGCAACCGTTGTTGGAAAAGAATTTGAGACCGTTGTATTCGGCGCTGTTGTTAGAGGCCGTAAAATTTATTCCACCCTCTAGTTTGGATTTTATAATCTCGTATGATATTGCGGGAGTCGGAGTATCGCGGAGTGTGAGGTAAGTCTTGATTCCCTCAGCCGCCAGTATATTTGCTGTCTCCTTCGCAAAACGCTCCGAGAGAAAACGGGTATCATAACCTACGAGTATTCCGTTTTTCCCGCGTTTATTGTTCGTTATAATATTAGCAAGCGCTTTTGTGACCAGACGGACATTCTTGAAAGTAAAATCTTCCCCTATTATTCCTCTCCAGCCCGAAGTTCCGAATTTTATCATCTAGCCATTCTTCCTTTAATCATGCTAATTTACACGCAATACCTTAACCATATTATAAGCATATGTAACATAAATTACAAGAATTAAAAACATTCTTTAGCATAAAAAACATTAAAAATGCAGTTTTTTCGATCAATTTCAAGATAAAACCTCACAAAAAGACTTTTTCTATCAATCCACCGCCAAGAACTATGTCTCCATCGTAAAATACCGATGATTGGCCAGGGGTAACAGCGCTTTGTGGTTCAGCAAGCTCAACAGCTGCAGTTTTTTCTCCTGTTATATTTACATTTGCTGAAGTGCCTTTATTCCTGTAACGGATTTTTGTTATACAGCTGAATTCACCTCCAGGCGGGTCAAAATGCATATTCAAATTTTTCACGGTGAAGCGTTTACTGAATGTTTCCTCCTTGGTCCCTACTATTACACGATTCTCCGGTGGAATAATGTTTAATACGTAGAGCGGCTCACTGTATGCCACACGAAGCCCTTTTCGCTGTCCGATAGTAAAATTGTAATATCCTTCATGTTCTCCAAGAACAGTGCCGTCTGCCAGGCAGATCTGCCCTTTTTGTGGATTAATCCCATATTCCATTAGAAGTTCCCTGTAGCTCCTGCCATGCAGAAAACAGGCATCTTCACTCTCAGCCCGGTCCATAACCGGCAGCCTGGCTTTTAAAGCAATTTTCCTGACCTCTTCCTTGTGTAAATTGCCAAGCGGGAAAATAATCTTTGGTAAAACATCTTTTTTTATATTATATAGGAAATATGACTGGTCTTTCTTCCCGTCAGCACCTTTTGAAATAAAGTGTTTTCCATCAATATTCTTTATATTCGCGTAATGCCCGGTGGCTATGTAATCAGATCCATTTTTCACAATATGAGTGAGTAATTCTCCGAATTTGATCTTTCGGTTACATAAAACACAGGGATTCGGGGTACTTCCATTTTTATATTCTGATATGAAAGTCTCGATTATCTCTTTTCTGAAAATTTCAGTGATGTCCAGGGAGTGATGAGATATACCAAGTCTCTCTGCGATTATTGCTGAGTCTTCGACTGCTTTTTTATCCATCTCATTGCCGCCGTGCAGAATGAGGGTGTACCCGCTTACCTCGTAACCTTCTTCTTTTAAAAGGTACGCGGCAACGGAGCTGTCAACACCCCCGCTCATCGCCACAGCGACTCTTTTCAAATTCATTTCACTCATCTCGACTAAAATAATACGTCACTTATGTTATCATTACACCATCTGCTTTAAACTATTTTTTCAATATTTTCATATTTTTTAAAAAAATAGCTTGAAAAGTTGATTTAAAGGTCTAATATGGTTAGTGAGCACTTACTTACGTAAGTGGAAAATAGAGGAAGGTGTTATATGAATATGTTTTGTTATCAATGCCAGGAAACGGCAAAAAATACAGGTTGTACAATTAAAGGTGTTTGCGGAAAGGAAAGTTCCACCGCAAATCTCCAGGATTTACTGATCTACACCCTTAAAGGTCTGGCTGACATCTCAAACAGACTTACAGAACTGGGTGAAACCCCGGAAAATGCAGCGGTTACGATAATGAGGGGGCTTTTTGCAACAATAACCAATGCGAATTTCGATGATTTCAGGATTAGAGAGCTCATCACCGAGGCGCAATTGATGAGAGATGAACTCAGGAAAAAATTCGAATCACTATACAAGGTCAAAAACGGTAAAGAATTTAACGATGGATACCACGATTCCGTCACATGGAAGGTTAATGGAACTGAAGAAATCGAGAAAAAAGCAACAGAAATAGGTATTCTGGAAACCGAAAACGATGATATCCGATCACTTCGCGAACTTCTAACCTATGGATTGAAAGGTTTATGCGCATATGGTGATCATGCTGCTGTTCTCGGCTATCGTGATCCCGAGATCGATAAATTTCTTTTCCGTGCCCTTTCTGCTACTACGAAAGACCTGAGCGGAGATGAACTTACTGCCCTGGTATTGGAAGCAGGCGACTTTATTTTCAAAACAATGTCCCTGCTCGATAAAGCAAATCATGAAACTTATGGATCCCCGGAGATTACAGAAGTAAATATCGGCGTGGGTAAAAATCCAGGGATTCTTATTTCAGGGCACGATCTTAAGGATATGGAAGAGCTGCTAGAACAAACCAAAGGAACCGGGATTGATATTTACACCCACTCTGAAATGTTACCTGCCAATTATTATCCAGCCTTCAAGAAATATGATCACATCGTCGGCAACTACGGTAATGCATGGTGGAAACAAAAGGAAGAGTTCGAATCTTTCAACGGGCCCATTCTTATGACCACCAATTGTATAGTCCCGGTAAAGGATTCATACAAAGACCGTATCTTCACCACAGGAATGGCGGGTTACCCGGGCGTTAAACATATCCCTGACAGAGCAGATGGTGCGAAGAAAGACTTCTCAGAAATTATTGAACTCGCTAAAAAATGCAAACCGCCAACCGAGATTGAAACAGGTAAAATCATCGGCGGCTTCGCGCACGAACAGGTTATGAAACTTGCTGACAAAGTAATCGATGCTGTAAAAAGTGGAGCAATCAGCCGGTTTGTTGTAATGGCGGGCTGCGACGGAAGGCAAAAAGACAGGCAGTATTTCACCGATGTTGCAGAGCAGTTACCGAAAGACACTGTAATCCTAACAGCAGGGTGCGCAAAATACCGTTATAACAAATTAAATCTCGGTGATATCGGCGGAATACCTCGCGTGCTTGATGCCGGACAGTGCAACGATTCATATTCCATGGCGATCATCGCTGCAAACCTCAAAGAGGCATTCGGTCTGGATGATATTAATGACCTGCCTCTATCATTCGATATCGGCTGGTACGAGCAGAAAGCAGTTGCGGTATTGCTGGCTCTTCTTGCTCTTGGAGTCAAAGGCATCCGCCTCGGGCCCACACTACCGGCATTCCTTTCACCTAATGTAGCAAAAGTGCTGGTTGAAAAATTCGATATCAAACCGACCGGGGAGGTGAAAGCTGATATTGAAAAAATGATGGCGGGCAACTGAGATTCTCCTGATAATTCTTACACATAAAAAAAGAGACGGCCATCAAGCCGTCTCCTTTTTATATAAAATGGGGTTTTGTCTATTTTAAGCGTCTAATCCGCTATTCTTCCACCTGGAAAACAACTTCGCCGTCAACAATTGTCATCACCGCAGCCCCTTTAAGGTTCATCCCATGGAAAGGTGTGTTCTTGCTTTTCGAGCGGAATTTGTTCTTATCTACAGCTACAGAGCGGTTGAAATCGATAATCGTGATATCAGCCGGTGAGCCTTCGGAAAGGTTTCCGCCAGGCAAACGCAGTATCTTTGCCGGATTGGTCGAATACATCTCGACAAGCCGGTTGATATCGATAAGCCCACTGTGCATCAGTTTATCCAGTGCCAGCGAAATGGATGTCTCCAGCCCAACAATTCCGAACGAAGCATAATCGAACTCAACCAGCTTTGTGTCCTCATGATGAGGCGCATGGTCGGATGCGATAGCATCAATTGTACCGTCCTTGATTCCTTTCAGGATAGCCTTGAGGTCGTTCTCGGTACGTAGGGGCGGCTTCATTTTCAGGTTAGTATCGAACGATACACATTCGTTATCGGTCAGCGTAAAATGATGCGGTGTAACCTCAGCAGTAATCTTGATTCCTTTTTTCTTCGCCCTGCGGATGAGGTCAACTGAGCCCTCCGTACTTACATGCGCGATATGGATATGCGCATTCGCGTCAGCTGCAAGGATGATATCCCTCTGCACCATTATCTCTTCAGCGCTTGCAGGGATACCGCGAAGCCCAAGTGAAGTCGATACGACGGATTCATTCATTACGCCGTCCCCGGTAAGATCATGCGCTTCAGGGTGATCGATAACCGGGATATCGAACATCGTAGAATATTCGAGGGCTTTGCGCATAAGCAGATTATCCATGATGCATTTCCCGTCATCGGATACCGCTACACAGCCGTTTTTATACATATCGCCGATTTCCGCAAGAAGTTCGCCCTCCATACGGTGGCTAATCGCGCCAATCGGGTATACCTTCACCGGCGAACCAACCGCTGCCATCTTAAGGATGAATTTAGTAACCGACGAATTATCGTTCACTGGGTCGGTATTCGGCATACAGGCAACTGCGGTAAAACCGCCCGCGGCCGCAGCCTCTCCGCCGGATTGGATCGTCTCTTCTTCTTCATGGCCCGGTTCGCGAAGGTGGACATGCATATCGATAAAACCGGGGGCGACAACCTTACCTGCAGCGGAGATAGTTTTAGCGCCGGTCTCTTTTATATCTTTAGCAACTTTCGCAACTATGCCGTTCTCCAGCAATACGTCCAGCGCATCGTCAATCCCGTTAGCCGGGTCAATAACTCTTCCGTTTTTAATTAGTGTCTTCATTGCGGGTACCTCCGAGTAACAGGTATAAAATCGCCATTCTAACAGCCACACCGTTGGTGACCTGCTCCAGTATCACGGACCTTGGCCCCTCCGCCACGGAGGAGTCGATCTCCACTCCGCGGTTCATCGGCCCCGGGTGCATGATGATCGCATCCGGTTTCGAGCGTTCGAGTTTTTTCTCGGTCATGCCGAAGAAATCGAAGTACTCGCGAAGCGATGGCAGTGATTTCCTGCCCTGCCGTTCGAGCTGGATCCTCAGCATCATGATGACGTCGGCGTCTTCAATCGCTTCATCGACTTTTGTCGTTACCTTCACCCCGAGCCCTGCGATATCCTTCGGCAGGTAGGTCGCCGGCCCGCAGACTGTGACGTTCGCGCCCATTTTGTTCAGCAGGAAAATATTCGAACGGACTACGCGGCTATGCGCAACATCACCGATAAGGGACACATTCAGGCCTTTGATCTTCCCCTTCTTCTCGCGCATCGTGTATGCGTCCAGCAATGCCTGTGTCGGGTGCTCATGAGCGCCGTCTCCGGCATTTACTACACCGGCTTGGGTATACTTGGAAATCAGGTGCGGCGCGCCGGGAGCCGAATGCCTGAGTATTATAAGGTCCGGGCCCATTGCCTCGAGGTTGAGTATTGTATCGATCAGCGTTTCGCCCTTCTGCAGGCTGCTGCCGGATTTCGACAGGCCATAGGTCGCCGCGCTGAGGCGTTTTGCCGCTACCTCGAAAGACATCTTCGTCCTCGTACTAGGTTCGTAGAAGAAGTTGATAACTGTTTTACCTCTGAGGGCGGGGACAAGTTTGATATCCCTTGCGGATACTTCCTTGAATGAATCAGCGGTGGTGAGGATAAGTTCCAGCTCCTCCACCGACAGGTCTTTTATCCCCAGTAAATCTTTTTTAGTCCAGGCTGTCATCTCTCTCTCCCTATTTCTTCTTTATCTCGTGGTTCAGTTTCTCAATAATTACCTGGTTCTTCCCGTCGATCTCCTTGAGGAAAACATGCACATTTTCCCTCAGGGAGGTCGGTGTGTTCTTCCCAACATAATCAGCCTTGATCGGCAGCTCGCGGTGGCCGCGGTCGACCAGTACGGCGAGCTGTATCATACTCGGCCGTCCAAAATCCATCACGGAATCCATCGCTGCGCGGATCGTACGCCCGGTGAAGAGCACGTCATCCACCAGCACGATTACCTTATCCTCGATAGGCACGTTGATCTCGGTTACCCCCACAATCGGGTTCGGCCCGAGGGTTGTAAGGTCATCACGGTAAAGCGTGATGTCGATCTTCACAACCGGGACTTTCTTCCCTTCGATCTCTTCGATAAACTCAGCCAGCCTCTCGGCAAGGGGAACTCCCCGCTTCAAGATGCCGACCAGTACCAGGTCTTCCACCCCGCGGTTCTGCTCCACGATCTCATGCGCGATGCGCTTGAGACCGCGATTGATCGCAGCGGCGTCCATGATCACATGGCCTTGGATTTCCGCGTTTTCTTTTTCTTTAGTCATACAAACCCCGTTTCGTTTACAATAAAAAAGCCCTTCCGGCAGGGGAAGGGCATAAAAATCACATAATAATTGCAATTAATTCCTTTCCACCTCACCGGGCTGGATTAAAGGATAAATCAAATATCCGTCATTCAATTTATCAGAATGCCAAGTCTTGTCAAACGAAATGAGATGGAAAATGGAATTATTCTGCGGGATCAGTGTGTGTCGCAGACCACCTGCTCCAAGGTTTACCCTTAACTGCGAGCTGCTGTTCCCATGATAGCAAATATAATCATAGTTATGTCATGGCGGACTTGATCCGGCATCTTTAAGAAGCGAGATGTTTATATACAAAGAATTATTATTCACCTGTTGAATCCTATGTATCTTCAATCCATGGAAATTTAAATATCCAATTCCAATTAGTAATAGGTTGACAAAAAAATCTTTTCTTGCCCGTTAATAATATCGAGGCATAATTAAGAGATTCCATAAGGTTTTTCAATCCTTCTTCAATATTATCTAAATATATTGGAGGAATTTCTTCGGTATCCTTATCTTTATGGCTTATTATTTTATCAGCCCACTTTAGTAATGTATTGTTCTTACAACTAAGGCAATTATAATGATCCCAAATTCTGTCTTTATTAATAAAATCTTTTAAGGGCTCAGAGAATTTTTTAAATATTTTATAAGCTTCCAATATCTCATTCTTTGTCAAGTTTGATAATTCTTGTTGAATTCTATTTTCAAATTGAGACTTTGAGAATATTTCATTATTTTGGTTATTATTTAATTTCTTAAATAATTGTAACCATAAATAAGAAAGAGAGTTTTGTGCTGTTTTATTTAACTTTGTTGGTTCCCAGCTTGGTTTCATATGCCGCTTAATTCCCTGAACAGCATAAGCAAGATATATAGAATTAAAAAAATACTTAAAATAAGAAGAATGTGTAATTGGGTTACCTTTACCATACAAATTGAAATTTGGATTTGCATTAATTATATCCCAGGTACCTTTGAATAAATGAAAGTCTTGATATTGCTTTTGAAGGTCATTGTCTATCTCTTTAATTAAATCTGAGAATTCAGATTCTTTCTCTGAAATATCATTCATGTTTGATCCTTATAAATATTATATTATAATACCTTTTACTTTAAAAACACATAATCAAACAGTAGTTTAATATTTATTATAATTAATCCAGAATACTAAAATTTATGAAATTCTACTACATTTATCTAATCACTAATTTTCACAACACAACGTTCTATACAGGTGTTACTTCGAATTTAAACAAACGGATACATGAACATAAAACAGGAAAATCGGACTCAGCGTTTACAAAAAAGTACAAACTAATCAAGCTGGTTTACTTTGAAGAACATCGTGATATAACAACAGCAATACAAAGAGAAAAAACTATCAAGAGATGGCCACGTAATTGGAAGATTGATTTAATTGATGAAATGAATCCCGAATGGTCCGACTTGGCTTCAGATTGGTATGAATAAAACAACGGATATTCTTAATTATGATTTGTATTGCTAGTAAGGCTATAACTCCGTAGAGACCCCGGATCAAGTCCGGGGTGACAAAGACCGTTACTAAACAACTTTAAATCAGAATATAAGTTCCGATGTTATTTGCCGGAAGCAGTGTTCTCCACTGCTTTCGCTACATTTGACATATAATTAAACGTTCCGGATATGGTGAAGAACACCATCTCCGGCGAAATTATTTACATGTCATGCTGGACTTGATCCGGCATCTTTGAGAATCAAGGTGATTGGTAAACAATCAGTATTCTTTAATGATGTTATAAATCGTGTCGCGTTCGGTGGGGTCGCGGCCGGCATCATGGATCAGGCCTAAGAGTTCATCCACGGTGAGGGCGGTCGGCGTCTCGGCGCCAGCCATATGTGTGATCTTCTCCTCGGTGACCGTACCGTCGATGTCATCCGCACCGTAATTCAATGACAGCGCTGCGATCTCGGGGGTCAGCATTATCCAGAAGGCTTTTATATGGTCGAAGTTATCGAGCATCAGCCGTGACACCGCCATCATCATCAGGTCATCCCTGCCGGTCGTCCGGGGGATGCCGGTCAGGTCGGTATTATGGCTGTGGAAGGCAAGCGGGATAAATGCGATGAACCCGCCGGTTTTATCCTGCTGCTCTCTCAGCTTCACAAGGTGGTGCACTCTTTCCTCATAAGTTTCTTTATGTCCGTAGAGGATCGTTGCATTGGTTGGGATACCAAGTTTATGCGCTTCGCCCGCAACCTCCAGCCATTCATTGCCCGCAAGTTTATTGGGCCAGTACTTCCTCCTCAGTGCCTCGCTGAAAACCTCCGCGCCGCCGCCTGGGATGGAATCCAGCCCCGATTCTTTTAGCTTAATGAGTGTATCCTTCACGGACATCCCGGTTATCTCCGCAAGCCAGGCGACCTCCACGCAGGTTAGCGCCTGTACATGGATTTCAGGGCGGATCCGTTTGATGCCGGAGAACATATCTGTGTAATATTTAAAATTCAGGTCGGGATTTAACCCGCCGACGATATGGATCTCAGTAAACGGCTTATCCTTATGCAGCTCCACCTCGGCAAATATATCATCCAGCGTCATCTGGTAGGCACCTTCCTGCCCCTTCTCACGGTAGAACGCACAGAAGCGGCATTTATTGCGGCAGATATTGGTGTGATTTATATGCTGGTTGCGGATAAAATACGCCCGGTTTCCGTTCTTCCGCTCACGGATGATATTGGCAAGGTAACCGGCCAGCGTGGGATCACCGAGTTCGAAGAGTTTCACACCGTCATCGAAACTCAGCCGTTCGCCATCCTGAACTTTCCTGTGAATCTCCCCCAGCCCGGCTTTTTCGAGCGTTTCGTCCCAGTTCAATCTATCCCGTATTTCTTCCATTTTTTATCCACTAATATCTTAATCTCATCTGTCATTTTAATCTCATCCGGCCAACCGCGGGTGAAGCCTTCATCGGGCATCTTCTTTGTGGCGTCCACACCCATCTTACTTCCATAGGTCGGCAGCTGGCTGGCGTGATCGAGTACATCGACAGGCCCTTTTGTAAAAATGATATCTCTCTGGGGATCGATATGGTTCAGCGCCTTCCAGGCGACCTCCGATGGATCCTGAACATTCACATCCTTATCGACGATGATAATCACCTTCGCAAACGCCATTTGCCCTGAACCCCAGAGCCCGTTCATCACCTTGAACGCATGGCCGGGGTAGCGTTTATCGATCGAGACCAGCACCATATTATGAAACACCCCTTCGAAGGGCATGTTTATATCGACGATATCCGTAAAAACGGCTTTAAGCAGCGGCAGGAAGATCCGCTCGGTCGCCTTGCCGAGATAGCAATCCTCCATCGGCGGACGCCCGACGATTGTCGCCGGGTAGATCGCATCCTTGCGGTGGGTAATGCACTTAACTTCAAAAACCGGGTAATCATCCGCGAGAGAATAAAAACCGGTATGATCACCGAATGGCCCTTCGAGCCTCCGCTCGTGTGGGCGGACTACCCCCTCGATCACAAACTGCGAATTCGCGGGTACTTCCAGGTCGACCGTTTTACATTTGACCAGCTCGACAGGTTTTTTTCGCAGGAACCCGGCGAAGAGGAATTCATCTATATCCTCCGGCAGCGGCGCCGTGGAAGCATAGGTAACGGCCGGATCAGGGCCAACCGCAACGGCGATTTCCAGGGGTTTACCCATCGCCTCCGCTTTCATGTAATGTTTCGCCCCGCCTTTATGCCTGTGCCAGTGCATACCCGTAGTTGTTTCATCATAGATCTGCAGGCGGTACATCCCGCAATTGCGGACACCCGTTTCGGGGTCTTTTGTAATCACCAGCGGCAGGGTGAAATATCGCCCGCCGTCATCCGGCCAGCACTGGTTTACGGGCAGTTCGGAAAGCTTCACATCCTTTCCGGTCTTCACTACCTCCTGGCAGGGAGCTTTCTTCACCATTTTTGGTGGCATATCGTTCAGCCGGGTTAGTTTACCAAGCATTTTTATTTTCTCGGCGGTTTTCGCCGGGATCTCCGGCTTCATCAGTTCAACAATCTCGCCGGAAATCTCCTCGATATCCTTCACACCGAGCGAAAAGAGAGTCCGTTCCCAGGTGCCGTATCCGTTCATAAAAAGCGGGAACTTCGCCCCTATCGGGTTCTCGAATAATACAGCGGGCCCCCCGGATTTCACAAGGCGGTCTGCTATTTCCGTCGCCTCCAGAACCGGATCAACCGGCTCCTTTATCCTCTTCAGTTCACCTTTTTTATCAAGCTGCTCTATAAAATCCTGTAAATCTTTAAAAGACATTTTTTTCTTCCTCTATTCTGAAAGAGTATACCAAAACTATAGAATTTAAAAGATTGGATAAATTTATACCCCCTGACAGAAGAAAAATTCCTCTTCTATGGGGCATGATATCTTATCGCGACCCAAACAGATTGTTTTGGAGCAGGTCACAAACCTGCTCCGAAAAAGCTAACAAACCTGTCATCCTGGGCTTGACCCGGCATCTAAAGCGGGTTCAGGTATCATACCTGAACCCACAATAGAGACCCCGGCTCAGGGGCCGGGGTGACAACGAACTATTACATATAAAACCCAAAACGATACTGGAGCAATCCGCTTATAAAAGGGTAATCCCGGTTGGGGGCAACAACCGGGATTTTGTAGTGATATGTAGGAGTGATATTAGATTTATGTAGTAGTTAATATTCCTCGTTTGGTTTTTCCGGCCTATCTCCTTCTCTCCTGTTTTCGCCTTCTCTGCCCCCAGGAGGTGGGCCCATCAGCTCATCTTTGGAGATTATGCCGTCATCATTTTTATCAAGTAACCTGAGGTATTCATATGAATTTTTAATTTCCTCAGGTGAAATCACATTGTCTTCATTAACATCCAGCGCTTTTATAAGCGGGGGTTTCTGTGGTGTTCCGCGCATACCCATATTACCGCCCGGCATCCCTCCACCGCCTCTCATACCCATGTTGCTACCGCTTCGTGAACCACCCATGCGGTTCGGCATATCCATCATCTCATCCATTTTGATATAGCCATCTTTATTGGTATCAAGAGTCAAAAGGGACTCAGGGGCCTTCTTTATTTCATCCAAAGAAAGGCTGCCGTCATCATTAAGGTCAAGTGCAGTCATAAGTTTCATATTGGGCATTTCCCGTGGGGGACGATCCTGTTCATCGTAAGAATGCGCACAACTGATGAATAGAAAACTAATAAAAAATAGTGCTGCGAGAACCGCAATTATGTTTCGCATATTAGAAAACCCTCCTCTTCCAATTTTTAATCAACGCATCGGGGCTTTTCAATCACAATTAATCACATCCCTGTCCATTGCCTCAACTAAATTTGATTCATCAAATTATAAAAGGTTAAAAAGAAAAATATTTTTTAACAAATTTCGTATTTAAATTCGATGTATGGGATAACGCTGAGATTTCTGGATGCTTTATTTTTAAGACAATAGATACTATAATTTTTCACTTAACATATTAAGGTTATATATAATGACAATCTTTGTTCACAAATTTCTAAAAGTGATAAAAATATCGGGGATTACCCTTTTTTCTCTTATTTTACTCTGGTTCGCGATTTCCGCTTTTACTGCCCTTTCTTATAAAACTGAAGAAATCGAGCCTGTCACAATTCCCGAATATTATAATGAACTCCGTGGAGCAGTTCATATGCATACTACATATACAGATGGAATCGGAAATCCGGAAGATATAATTGAAGCTGCAAAAGAAGAAAATCTAGACTTTGTTGTGCTAACCGACTGGGCGATTGAGCCGGAATGGAAAATACCAAAGGACGGGCAGGTAAAACCATTATTTATAATAGGTACCGAACGGAATACCGGAGAAGGCCATGTATTGGGGTACGGGCTTGAAAAACCGATAGATGAGGTTACCGATTCGCTTGAAGACTCGATATGGTATATCAGGAATTCCGGAGGAATCGCCGTGGCGGCTCATCCTCACAGGAGGAAAAACAGCTGGCTGAGATGGGACCTCGATGTCGATGGGATCGAGGTACTGAATTTCAGCGCGGTTGCCCTTAACGCGAAGAGATCAAAAGTATTTTGGAAACTACCACAGGCATTCTTTAACGCTCGGGGGACAATTCTTTCCCTACTCACGTACCCTGAGCTTAATATAAAGAAATGGGATTCTTTATTATCCAAGAAAAAACAGGTTGGTTTCTGCGGAACTGACGCGCATGGACCGTTTTTCCTCGGGATACCATCTTACTCATCCCTTATAGGGGCAATCAATATTCATATTATTGGCAAACCAGCAGCAAATCAGCAGGCGAGGGATTTTATCAACCAGTCGCTAAAGTACGGCAATTTTTATAACTGTTTGGATGGCCTAGCTATCAGCCGGTATTTCGATTTTCGAGTCATCACGACAGATGGTAAGACATATGGGATGGGAGATACAGCACTGCTCAGTGATGGCTTAACAGTTGCCTTAGATTACGCAGCCCCAAAAGGCGCTTATTATAAAATATTCAGAAACGGCAAGTTATTCCGTGAAGAAAAAGCAACCAGTTTCCATGGTGCTCTGACTGAAGATGGAGTTTACCGTGTGGAAATCTGGCTATCGGAGGACGAGATATCTTATCCACGTGAAATGATATGGATAATTTCGAACCCGATAAAAATAACAAAAAATAATTCCACTTTACTTTCGGAAGAAATCCAGGAAAATTAGCCGAATTTATAGGGAAAATCCAAAGCAATGGATAGTCAAAGTTCAGGCGAACACCGAAAACTCGTAAAATCAGCTGGAATCATGGGTTTCTGGACTGCTGTCAGCCGTGTGACCGGACTGATCCGCGACCAGGTGCAGGCATATTTTCTTGGTACTTCACACAGTGCGGACGCTTTCCGCGTCGCTTTCGCCTTACCGAATATGCTCCGCAGGTTATTCGGCGAAGGTGCGATGACGGCTTCTTTCGTCCCTGTTTTCACCGATTTCATCAAGGGAAAAAACAAGGATGAAGCATGGAAATTTGCCAATAACTGTCTCTTCTCTCTTGCTTTTCTTCTTTTAATGATAACAGTAATCGGCGTTGTATTCAGCGGCACCCTGGTTGATCTGCTTGCAGCCGGTTTCGGCGATGAACCCGGAAAGATCGAGCTGGCTACTTCACTAGCCCGCATCATGTTTATATATACATTTTTTATCGGGCTGACAGCACTTTTCGGTGCAATACTTAACACCATTGGCATTTTCGGCGCGCCATCTTTTACTCCAATCCTGTTAAACCTTTCAATAATCGCCGCCGCGGCATTCGTATCAAACCGGTTCGAAGATTCCGCTTATGCATTTGCCATAGGTGTCGTTGTCGGCGGTATACTCCAGATGATATTTTTAATCCCGTTTGCTAAGAAAAACGGGATGAATTTCAAGCCGTTAATTGACCTTAAACAGCAGGAACTCCGGGTAGTCGGGCGGAGGATGCTCCCCGGAATACTGGCAGTGGGCGTTGCGCAGATCAATACTATCGTTTCGATGAGAATCGCATCCACCCTGGAGGAAGGATCGATCGCATCACTTTACCACGCAAACAGGCTGGAAGAACTAACGCTCGGCGTCTTCGTGATTTCCATCTCCACTGTTATTCTACCACTACTATCTCGTCACGCTTACAACAATGACATCGACAGCCTGAAACGAAGCCTGACCTTCGCGCTTAGAATGACAATGCTAATCACAATCCCCGCTACTGTGGGGCTGATTGTTTTGAGAGAGCCGATAATCAGGATTCTTTTCATGCATGGCAACTTCGACCAGAAATCCCTTGCACTTACGACCCATGCGCTGTTGTTTTACGCAGTTGGGTTAATAGGAGTGGCAAGCGCGAAAATATTTGCCCCTGCTTTTTTCTCGATGAAAGACGTAAGGACACCTGTTTATATATCAGTCGTCGCCGTTGCAATAAACCTCCTTGGCTGCATTCTGCTCAAAGGCCCACTGGAAAACGGCGGGATCGCTCTGGCGGCATCTATTTCGGCGTTCACCAATGCAGGCCTCTTACTACTTATTTTTAATATACGCTTCGGCAGTTTAAATTACAAAGCGCTCTGGAAGAGCGTGCTCCGAATTTCAACAGCAACTGTAGTTATGGCGCTACCGATTTACCTGATAAATCATCTTCTAAGCGGAATGCAGGGCCGCTCTATCATCTTACAGGCAGGATATCTGTTGGGTGTTATAATCGCGGCACTCTTTTTCTTTATGGTAACCCTAAAAATAATCCATTCACAGGAACTTGATGAATTATTCCGCCTGCTCCGCCGAAAAACACCGCAAAATAATATAGAGAAATGAGACTCTCTTTAGTTCGTATATAAAAAAGGACGCCATGATTTTAGTGATACAAAGAGTCAGAAACTCAAAAGTAGTCGTTGAAGAACAAACCGTAGGAGAAATAGGCGGTGGAATCCTCATCCTCCTGGGAGTAGAGAAAAATGACGGCGAAGAAGAGGTTAAATACTGCGCGAGAAAAGCAGTGGAACTGAGGATTTTCCCCGATGAAGAACAGAAAATGAACCTATCATTACTCGAAACAGGCGGAGAAGCATTAATTGTATCCCAATTTACTCTGGCGGGAAAAGTAGCAAAGGGAAGGCGGCCGTCTTTTGATAACGCTATGGTAGGCGCGGAAGCCGAGAAATTATATGAAGACTTTGTGAATGAAATAAAAAGCTATAGTATAAAAACAGCAACCGGTACATTTGCAGCTATGATGGATGTACATTTAATCAATGACGGTCCGGTAACTTTTATTGTCGAAAGCAGGAATAGAAAATAATGAAGGAACTTAGGCTGATCTTCGGAATTCAGCTTGCCAGGATTAAGAACATTGTATACCCGCTCAGGAAAGCGTTTGTTATCAAGGCAATCCTGCTCACCGCATTTGTGATGCTGTTCGAAATCGGGATTTACCTGTTTTTCGACAAGATCTTCCGATACCTCCTCTCGGAGCAGTCATTCAATGAAAGATTTGTTTTATACCTCATCGAAAGACTGATGGGAATGGTTTTCCTGATGGTCTTTACGATGCTGATATTCAGCAGTATCCTGTCGAGTCTTTCCGTTATTTACCTTTCAAGGGATCTGCCGCTCCTTTTCTCTGCCCCTATGAATATCAACCGGATTTTCATCGCAAAATATTTTAACACGGCGGTGATAAGCTCATACACGGTCGTATTTATAATGATACCGATTTTCCTGGCATACGCCCATTCCTTCCATACGGGTACGGCATTCCTCATACCGGCATTAATTGTACTAATAGTATTTATACTGTTCTCTACCGGTATCGGTTCGTTCATAACCATCATCCTGATGAGGTTTTTCCCTGCAAAACGGACTCACCAGATCGTGACTGTGCTTGGGCTCCTGATGATCATTATGCTCGTCTCGGCAGTAAGGATGATGAAGCCGGAGCGTCTGTTGCAGCCTTCAGGAGGAACAGATTTCACTGCGGTGGTAAAATCGATCACTGTATCTTCTGCCGGCTATTTCCCCGGCACCTGGGCATCGAGGGCAATCCTGGGGGCAGGGCAGAAAGATTTCCGCATGTTCCTGACCGGTTTCCTGCCGCTGGCAGCAGCCGCGCTTTTTATAGTCCTCTTCACGTATCACACCGCGAAAAAGATATATTACCGGAGCTGGGCGCTCTCAGGGATATCACGGCGGGGAGGTTCTACATCGCGGAGCCCACACTTCGAGATAGCCCTGGAAAATGCTTTCGGGTTCCTCCCGGCAAAACCAAGGGCATTGATAGTAAAGGATGCACTCCTGTTTTTCCGCGACACCTCACAGTGGTCACAACTGCTGATCCTTGCGGGGCTCGTTTTTGTATACCTTCTGAATATTAAAAGCCTGCCGCTTACCTCCGCCATGCTTCAGAGCGGTCCAGCAAGGGGATTGTTATCCTACCTGAACATGACCTTTATGGGATTTATAATAGCGACTGTAGTCGCGCGTTTCGGTTATCCAGCGGTCAGTTTTGAATCCAAATCAGTATGGGTTGTCCGTGCTTTGCCACTGAACTACCGGAAATACCTCTGGACAAAGCTGCTGATGTTTTTCCTTCCGATGGTCATACTCGTACTGATACTTACATATATCAGCAACCTGATGCTGGAAATAGAACCCGTCATGGCAATCGGCTCGCTCGGCATGATGACCCTGATAACCTTCGCTCTCACCGGCCTTGGAGTGGGCCTTGGGGCGGCATACCCGAGGTTTCACTATGAAAACGCTACGCAGATAATAACCGGCCTCGGCGGGCTGATATTTATGGTTATATCGCTTGTCTATATCGCTATAGTAGTGATCTTGATGGCGATTCCGGGTTACCTGTACTTCGCCTATATTACAACAAAGCACGTATTCAGTGTATGGCCCTCTGTAGTGGCTATAGCAGGTATAATCCTGCTTTCTATAACGCTCGCTGTAATCCCTATGGAATTCGGATACCGCAGGTGGAAGAATTATCAATTATAGGGCGCATATGGGCCACTGTGTTTATCTGCATCAATCTTCCTGCCCTTGATAAAATCGAGCCAGAAAGGTGAAATTGAACGCAAATTTTCGATAATCGGCGGCATTTTCTCCAGAACATATTCTATTTCATCTTCTGTAGAATCTCCACTCAAAGAGAACCTTATTGAACCATGCGCAGCAGTATAAGGAACACCCATTGCCCGGAGAACATGCGAAGGTTCCAGTGAACCGGATGAACACGCTGACCCGCTTGAAGCCGCAATCCCGGCATTATCAAGCTTAAGCAGTATAGCCTCTCCCTCAACGTATTCGAAACTTAAGCTGGAAGTATTTGGCAATCTCTCTTCTTTGGCGCCGTTTAGAAGGGTATTTGGGATACGTTCGATCAAGCCGTTTTCAAGCTTATCACGCAGGGTTTTAATCCTCGGTGTCTCTTCTACCAGGGCTTTCTTTGCTTGCTCTGCGGCAACACCTAATCCAACAATATACGGAACATTTTCCGTACCCCCTCGGCGCCCCCTCTCCTGGTGGCCTCCATGCAGGAGTGGCCGTACACGGGTTCCCCTGCGAATATATAAAACACCCACACCTTTCGGTGCGTGTATTTTGTGGCCGGACATGGAAAGTAAATCGACTGTACTGTCCTTAAGGTTGATAGGGATTTTGCCTACAGCCTGGACAGCATCTACATGGAATACAGCACCAGCAGATTTAACAATCTGGCCTATCTTCTCTATTGGAAATATAACACCGGTTTCGTTATTCGCCCACATAACCGAAACAACAGCCGTCTCCGCACCGATTGCGCCTCTCAGTTCATCGAGATCGATATTACCGTATCTATCAACACTGAGATAAGTAACAGGGTAACCTCTCCTCTGGAGTTCCCTGGCGGAAGCAATCACGGCAGGATGCTCTACCTTTGTAGTAATAAATTGTCTTTTATTGGGCATCTGGATGGCCTCGAGTGCCCCAAAAATAGCAGTATTATCGCTCTCGGTACCACACGACGTGAAAACTATCTCCGATACTTCAGCATTCAGCAAATCGGCAACCTGCCCCCGAGCATGTTCAACATCTTTAGCCACATCTCCGCCAAAAGAATGCATGCTGCTTGGATTTCCCCATTTATTTTTAAAATAAGGAAGCATAGCGTCCAGGACATTCTCAGATATTCTGGTCGTAGCGTTATTATCGAGATATATGTTTTTCATCAGTATAGAGCCTCTTTTACAATAATTTCCGGCGAAACAAATTCGCGAAGTTTATCCTGAACAAAATTACTCAGGGTGACATCCGATAATTTACATGAAGCACATGAACCCTCGAGAGCGACATAAACAGTATTACCTTCCACATCAATCAGCTCAATATCACCTCCGTCTTTCTGCAATGAAGGACGAATCTGGTAATCGATGACATCTTCAATTTTTCTGATTCTTGCAAGGTTCGTCATTCTTTTAGATGGTATATCTTTACCTTCTGCTTTCGCTTCTTGTTCCATATCACCACGTACCTTGCGTATAATATCCTCTATCTCCAACACACAGCTGCCGCATCCGCCTCCGGCTTTTGTATAATGAGTCACCTCATCAACAGTGGAAAGATTATGTTCTCTTACAACTCGTTCTATTTTCTTATCGGTAATCGCAAAGCAATTACAGACTATTTTCCCCTCATCTTCTTCACTATCAGGAACAGGCTCACCTCTGAGTTTCGCAATTGCGGCTTCCAGGGCTTCCCGACCCATTACGGAACAATGAACCTTTGCTTCAGGAAGTCCGCCGAGATAATCAGCAATATCCTGGTCGGTAATTTTCTCAGCTTCCTCTATTGTTTTACCAATAATCATTTCTGTTAAAGCGGAAGAAGAGGCTATTGCGCTTCCACATCCGAATGTCATAAATTTAGCTTCAGTAATTTTGCCATCATCATCCAGTTTAAGATACAACCGAAGGGCATCACCACATGCCAGTGAACCGACTTCGGCGCTGACCGTAGCATCTTCTATTTCACCAACATTTCTGGGGTTGGTGAAGTGTTCTCTAACTTTATCTGAATACTCCCACATTTGTTTACCTCAATATAATTACATTATAACCCAAATATGTAACGAATGATCTAAATTGTCAATTCAAGGCATACATCTA
>JAFGBY010000025.1 GCA_016932915.1 Acidobacteriota bacterium
TCAGAAAAAAATATTAAAAATGTTTAAAAAATCGTACAAAACGGTGTTGTATTTTAAATTTAAAGCTGTAAATTCGAGCTGTTGTTGCTCTTTGTTGCATAATCTAAAATAGGAGAGAGACGATGGCAGATAAATCATTTAACCCATTTAAGATGGCTCAACAGCAGTTTGATGAAATTGCTGAGAAATTAAATTTAGATGAAGGAACCAGAGAATTGCTTCGCGAACCAATTCGTGAGTACCATTTCTCGATTCCTGTAAAGATGGATGATGGAAGCGTTAAGGTGTTCCGCGGATTCCGTGTACAGCACAATGACTCCCGCGGCCCGAGCAAGGGCGGCATTCGCTTCCATCCTCAGGAAACAATATACACCGTAAAAGCGCTTGCTACCTGGATGACCTGGAAGTGCGCAGTTGTCGATATTCCGCTTGGCGGCGGCAAGGGCGGCGTTATTTGTGATCCTCATAATCTTTCCGCTTCCGAGCAGGAACAGATTTGCCGTGGCTGGGTAAGACAGGTTGCCAGAAATATTGGCCCCCTGCAGGACGTTCCGGCTCCGGACGTCATGACCAACGCACAGCATATGCTCTGGATGATGGACGAATATGAGAAGATCATGGGCGGCAGGTTCCCTGGTGTTATTACCGGCAAACCGGTTGGTATGGGCGGAAGTCTTGGCAGAACCGAAGCTACCGGTTACGGTGTTATATATACAGTCCGCGAAGCCCTGAAAGAGATGGGAATTGATATTGCTGAGACCACAGCATCATTCCAGGGATTTGGCAATGTATCCCAGTACGCAATTCAGCTTTACCAGCAGTACGGTGGTAAAGCGGTTTGTGTTTCCTGCTGGGATCAGGAAGACCAGAAATCTTACAGTTTCGTTAAAAAAGATGGTATTGACCTTGACGAACTGATGAAGATAGCCGACAAGTTCGGTGGAATCAATAAAGATAAAGCGAAAGAACTCGGATATGAAATCCTTGCTGGTGAAGACTGGATCAAACAGGAAGTCGATATTCTCGTTCCATCCGCAATTGAAAACCAGGTTAATGCCGATACAGTCAAACTGATATCCAATAAAGTGAAAATTGTTGCTGAAGGCGCAAACGGCCCGACTACACCCGAAGCCGACAAAGTCCTGAAAGAAAGAAATATCTTTAATATTCCTGACTTTCTTGCTAATGCCGGCGGTGTAACCTGCTCATATTTCGAACAGGTACAGTGCAACATGAACTACTTCTGGCCAAAAGAAGAAGTGCTGGATCGCCTGGATGCGGTTATGACAAAAGCTTTCCATGCGGTATATGACCTGGCAAATAAGAAAAAACTTTATATGAGAGATGCAGCTTACATGATTGCTATTTCAAGAGTAGCGGAAGCCTGCAAACTCCGAGGCTGGGTGTAATAACAAAGCCGTAAAAAGTATAAACAAATAGCAATCAATATGCGTCCAGGCTTTAAAAACCTGGACGCGTTTTTTTCTTAAAAGCTTTATAATAGTGTATAATTATCTTTTGAGGTAAAAATAGATATGCCAGGAACTCCAAAGAACAAGCCGGAATGGAAGGTCATCATTGATCTGTTATTGCGGGTCGACGATGCGCTTTTTAACAGGATTATCCGAAGGATGATCTATCATCTGTATTCAAAACAGATTAAGGCTATTGATGATCTTATGAGCTCGATGGGGCAGGCTTATACCACATCAAAAGCCGCGACGGATGACCTGTATACCAATGTCCCGGAGCCGAAAAAAGATAAAACTATGATGGCTGAGATTGTCGACAAGATTTTTCAGATAGCCAGTGAACATCTGCCGGAGGATGAGATAACGGACAGGGTCCGTTTCTGGCTTGCACAGGAGAGGACACGTTTTCTGGCAATATCTTTCGAAAACAGCAGTATCACATTGATAACCGCGATAGATGAAATCACAAAATTTTTCAATATTCCTAAAAGTGAGATTTATATTTCGCCTGAAGAATTTATGGCGATTCGTACGTCTTTAATCAGGCGATTTCTTTCGCTTAACCTTCATTATATAAATATTGCCAAGCAGTACCTTACAGTCCGTGACTTCAGGGAGCTGCTTACCAATATTATTGGCCCACCACAGGGTATTGGAAGGCTGGGGGGGAAAAGCGCTGGGTTGATACTCGCTGAGAAAATCCTTGATAAAGCCAAATACCAGATGACAGAGCTGGCTGATATCAAGGTGCCGAAAAGCTGGTATGTCACCTCGGATACTTTGATGGATTTTATTCATTTTAATGCCCTTGAGGAAGTAATATCGATCAAATACTTGGACAGTGAACAGATAAGGGCTGGTTATCCATATATCACTCAACTTTTTAAGAATTGCTTCTGGTCAACGGAAATAGCAAGGCAGTTTGCGACTGTTCTTGATGAAGTCGGGGATAAGCCGATTATAGTCCGCTCCTCCAGTTTGTTGGAGGATTCTTTTGAGGCTGCTTTTTCCGGTAAATATAAAAGCCTTTTCCTTAGTAATAACGGGACAAAAGAGGAGCGCTTGATTGCTCTTCTCGATGCGGCAGCGGAGATTTATGCAAGTGTTTTTGCTCCTGATCCAATGGAATACCGGAAAGAGAGAGGATTCCTTGATTTCCAGGAGGAGATGGGATTGCTGATTCAGGAAGTTGTAGGAAATAGAATTGGTAATTATTTTGCGCCTTCTTTTGCGGGGGTTGCATTTAGTAATAATGAATTTCGCTGGTCGCCACGGATTAAACTGAGAGACGGGGCGACCCGCCTGGTTGCAGGGCTGGGGACTCGTGCGGTCGATAGGGTAGGTGATGATTACCCGTTTCTTGCTTCACCGGGTAAACCGAACCTCGAAGTTAATATTACATATGAGGATAAAATCAGATATTCACAGAAAAAGATCGATGTCATCAATATGAAAACCGGGAAATTTGAGACACGGCCTATCGATGAAATATTTCATGAATCCGCATCTGAAATGCCCTGGCTTGATAAAATAGTATCGGTTGATAATGATAGAATTTTATCCGTTCCTTTTGGAGTATTATGGAATCCGGATGAAAGTGACCTGGTAGTCACGTTTGAGGGATTGATTAAAAATACAAATTTCATGAAGCAGATGAAAACTATTCTGAAAGTCCTGGAGGATGCTCTGGATACCCCGGTCGATGTTGAATTTGCTCATGATGGTAAAAATCTGTTCATTTTGCAGTGCCGCCCGCAAATGGCTTCATCGTTCAGTGAGGAGGTACATATACCCAATGATATAAAGGAAGAGCGGATATTATTCACTGCCGATAAATATGTTACAAACGGCCTGGTGAAGAACATAGAGTATGTCGTCTACGTGGATCATGATGAGTATCTTTCTTTACAGCGATTATCTGATATGAAGAGGGTTGCGGAGACTATTTCAAAACTCAACAAAGCGCTTCCCAAAAGAAGATTTATTTTAATGGGCCCTGGAAGATGGGGTAGCCGTGGAGATATTAAACTGGGCGTTGCGGTTACATACAGCGATATAAACTGCACATCTATGCTTATAGAGATTGCTTATGCAAGAGACGGTTATGTTCCAGAGTTGTCATTTGGCACTCATTTTTTCCAGGATCTTGTAGAGTCGAACATCAAGTATTTACCCTTGTATCCAGGCGAAGGAAAGAATATTCTTAGTGAGAAATGGTTTAAGAAGTATCCAAATAAGCTGGAACAATTCTCTCCTGATCATGCAGATATGAAGGATGTGATAAAAGTTATTGATATATGTGATATCGTTAAAAATTCCAGGCTGGAAATCTTGATGAATGGAAAAGAATCAAGGGCGGTAGGATATATAAAACCCGAGAGAAAATGCTGAATCTCAATGGTGATACTGAAACGTAACTTTTTCATCTAAGTACATTTTCAAATCTTAAGATTACTTATCTCTTTCAATCAATAATTTAGTCTTCATGTATTCTAACTTACAGATTTATATTAATTTGTTCGTTAAAATTCGGTATCAAAAAACAAAATAAATTAGCAAATCA
>JAFGBY010000026.1 GCA_016932915.1 Acidobacteriota bacterium
AAAGGCAGGAAAATGATTAAAATTATATTTTTACTAATAGTGGGACTTATCGTTCTTTTTGCTATGGCTGTGAACATAGGTAAATGGAGTTTCAATAAAAAAGTTGATGGAATGGTATCAGCCATGATGAAGCAGGTGGAATTTGGTAAATCGGAAATAGTGACAGAAAAAGATATTGCATACCTTCCAGAGCCTGTGCAGAAGTGTATGCGTTATTCAGGTGTCATTGGCTCCGAGAGAGTCCGGACGGTACGGCTGAAGATGAGAGGGGAGATCAGGATGAAAAAAGAAAGCTCCTGGTGGCCGACAACAGCTGAAGAATATTATACTGTTAATCCACCACGTTTGATATGGAAAGCGAATGTGAAGGTGGCTCCGCTTGTATCATTCAAGGTTGTAGATTCATATCTTGATGGGAAGGGCACAATGCTTGGTAAATTGTTCGCTCTTTTCCCTCTGGTAAAGGGTGAGGGTCCCGAGATGGATGAGGCTGGATTAATGAGATATCTGAATGAATGCACCTGGTTTCCCGGAGCGCTTATCGAGGACAATATTAAATGGGAAGCTATAAATGAAAAATCAGCAAGGGCAACATTAACAGATGGTAACCTTCAAGCTACTGCAATTTTCTATTTCGATGAACAGGGAAGGATTGTTGATTTCGAAGCACAGCGGTATAACAGTGATGCGAAGAAAAAACTGAAATGGACGACTCCTGTTTCCGGCTACCGGAAATATGGAAAAATAAATCTGGCAAGTGGGGGATCAGCAATCTGGCACTCTGAAAGTGGTGTATTTAACTATATCAGGCTGGAAATCCTTGATGCGGAATACAATATCCCGGAACTATATTAAACGGGATTTCGTTTACCTGAACATATTAGTTTAATAAAAAACTTATGGTCAGGAGTTAAGAGATGTTGAAAAAAGAGTACCTTGTTTTCTTTGTCTGCCTTTTTATTTTCTATTCCCCGCAATTTCTTAAAGCGGAGGAAGCAAAATTTGATCCTGCTCAGATTGAACAGGAGATGACGGATTTTACTTTTATGAAGTATCCTGATGGTGAATTTAAACTGTCTGATGTCAAAGACAGGAAAAACCTGATGATGATATTTCCCAGGGGTTATGCAAATAAAGATGATTGGTGTGTTCTCTGTGGATATCAATGGGCAGAATGGGTTGAACTGGAGAAATCCGATAGAATCAGGGAGAAATATAACCTGGAGATTGTCTTTGTCCTGCCGTATGGTAAATCTACTGTAGAGAAGTGGATAAAAAGTCTGCCATATCATCTCCGCAAGATCGAGGAGATGAAAAATCCACCTGAAGAATGCCAGGAATGGCAGAAGAGATGGGCTGCGTACTTGAAAGAAAATTATCCTAAAACGATTCTTTATAATGAAGATAACCTCCCGATGCCTTTTCCAGTGTTATTCGAGGAAAATCATGAGCTGTCCAGCAGGCTTGATTTATACCGCACGGAGTGGTCGGGAAGAAATGTTGAACAAAATATCCCCACGGTTTTGATTCTTGATAAGGATGGGAAAGTTGTTTTTAAGTATATCTCTCAGAATACCCTGGATAGACCTTCTCCAGGCTATATCATTAGAATACTTAATACTTTCCTCAAATAATCACTGAAGGACATTATGAATCGTTACCAATTGAAATCTTCTTTTTTCAGTTTCTTTTAGGAAGAAAAAAACTGATACTGCGTTAATATAAATAT
Organism: Acidobacteriota bacterium; assembly: GCA_016932915.1. Classification (GTDB taxonomy): domain Bacteria; phylum Acidobacteriota; class DATKUA01; order JAFGBY01; family JAFGBY01; genus JAFGBY01. The sequence continues at coordinate 1,730 of JAFGBY010000026.1, forward strand.
AATCGGTCTAAACGAAGGAGTGACATATGAAGAAACTTTTACTTATTCTGGGCATTTCAGTAATGATGATTTTAGCATTAACATCCATATTTTTTGCGGAAGATGTGAAATTTGAACCCGCTCAGATTGAACAGGAGATGGCGACTTTTAAGCTTCCAACAGTTGTTGGAGGGGAATTTGACCTTGCCTCTTTCAAGGGAAAGAAAAATGTAATGCTTATCTTCCCAAGAGGATATGCTGGTAAGGATTACTGGTGCAGTCTTTGTGGTTACCAGTGGGCTGAGTGGGTTGAATTTGAAAAAGCGAATAAAATACAAGAAAAATTCGATTTGGAAATCGCCGTTATTCTTCCCTACAATCTGGAGACTGTGAAGAAGTGGGTTGAAAGCCTTCCCACTCAGCTGGAAACAGTTGAGAAATGGAGACATCCCGCTGAAGATGCACAACAGGGAATGAAAGACTGGGCCGATTACCTGAATAAAAATCTGCCTCAGAAAATTCTATATACCAAGGAAAACCTTCCGATGCCTTTCCCTGTTTTAGTAGATGGCGAAAGAACTCTCTCCAACAAGCTGGGGCTATTCCAGACTAAGTGGACAGGACGTGAAGCTGAGCAGAATATCCCGACCACTATAATTCTGAACAAAGATGGAAAAGTGGTATTTAAATTTATGGCTCAGACGACTCTCGACAGGCCTTCCCCGGAATATGTTTTAAAGATTATGAAAACCTTCCTGTAAGAAAAAAAGGCGCCTTGAAAGAGGCGCCTTGGTTTTTTCTAGTAATAATCCGCTTAGTTTATTTTTATTCCACTTGGCGGAGCTACAATAAACTTCACATTAATTGTCTCTTTTAACTGGTTGTTTGAACGATTGGTATCATTCTGCTTGTTTTCCGGATCTATCTTGAACCAGATTATATGATCTCCTCTTTTCGCTATCCAGTCAAAACTGATTACACTCTTCTGGATTGCCTGGAATGATGGAAAAGTTTTTGTGTATATGGTCTGTTTATCCACGCCAGCTATCACTTTAAGATTGACTGCAGTCTCACCTGTTAATTCAAGCTTTGCCCATATTTTTGTTTTGTCACCTTCTTTTAAGGCTGGTGGATTAATATTCATTTTGATTCCTTCAAAGGAGTTCCAGAAAGGATCACATGGTTGGAACGGTCTTGGAGCCGGTGGGGCTGCTGCAGTGACGATTATCGGATGCGTACGTGTATTGTCGGTTTCATCCAGTTCGGCAATTGTATTGTCCGGATCGAGTGTTATAAATGCAGTATGGTTTCCTTCGGTCGCTACCCATGTGAAAGAAGGTTGTTTATATGCTTCTCCGGGAACTACTGTAGGATAAATCTGGGTCCATTTCACTATTCCGTCGATACCGCCAACCACTTTTACATTCTGCATAGTTACGGCTGTACCGTAGAAGTAGGCTGAAATCGTCTGTGTCTCTCCATGTTTCGGGCTAAGAGGAATAAGAGATAAGTTGCCGTTGAATTTTAAATCCTTATTGACACTTGGATCGACCGGCGGTGCTGAGACATTCCTGATAGCTGTCATTACATTATCATTCTCATTCGTCTCTGCATAAGTATTATTGGGGTCGAGGGTAAAGGTCATTTGGTGTGAACCGCTGGTGGAAACCCAGTCACAATATACGTATTTATACTCAAGATGATCAAGATGAGGAATGATCTGTTCGCAGACTTGAGTTCCATTGACTGATGTAGTTACTTTAACATTATCAACAGCATCGAACTGGTTGTATACCTGAGCCCTGATATTGAGTGTATCGCCACCATGAAATGATGGATTTGTAATAAATATTGAACCATTAAACATCAGGTTAAGGGTTTGTACCTGGACAACCTCGATTTGGATCTCACTGAGGTTATTGTTTTCATAAACCTCATTTATTGTGTTATCCGGATCGAGTTTAAAGAATGCAGTATGGCTGCCAGGAGCGGCAGTCCATGTAAAGGTAACAACCTTTTGTTCCTGTTCCATCATTGATGGGTATGTCTCCGTCCAAATTGGAACGCCATCAATACCACCTTGTATCTTGACGTTAGTAACATTATTGTAATGTGCTTTGATCGTTGCTGTGAAGGTCACAACATCACCGGCATTTACGGTCATAGGTGTATATGTTATTTGATGTTTGAAATTTACTTCCAGTTGTTCAGCAGCAGCAAATGATGTGAACACTATTAGAAGGCTGCTGATCAATAAGAATAATATTTGTTTTTTATGCATTAAAGAATCTCCTTTAGATAGAATCACTATTAACAGATATTTATAAAATAACTGTTATCCAGATTACTAAATTATAAGTTAAAACAGAATATGTAAAAATTA
>JAFGBY010000027.1 GCA_016932915.1 Acidobacteriota bacterium
ATACCGATTATGCTGATTGATGAAGCGGTGAAACTTGATTGAGATTTATTCCTCAATTATTTACGGTTATGATCTTCTAACTTTGCTTGTTTATTTAACTCGCTCAGTTTTGCATATTTAAAAAACTTATTAACGAAATCGGCAACTGAGAGGATAAGACCTTGAGTACCATCAAGAAAACCTAATTTTAAAAAATAGCTCTGGGAAAATACGAGAAACGCACGGAGGACAGCAGACCATGGAGATGCTACCTTGCCTTCATCAAAGCTCTCTTGGGCACCCAATGTTGAATAGTGATCGATTTTAATCAAAAGATTGCTCAGGCGGCTTTCCGTAAAATGTTCTATGGGAACATCCAGCGCTTCCACGTAACCATTGACTTCCACCGACTCATGAACAGTTGCCGAGGTCATTCGACCAAGGTCTTTCTGAAAAAGCCTGACTATCCGGTCTCCTCCCCAGAGGTGTTTAATCCAGCGGCTCTGGAACCAGTTCTTTCGGGGAAAACTGTAACCGGCCACATAATCTGATCCCTTCGACACAATATCTCCGATAGCTATGGCGGTTTCAGGCGGGATCAGCTCATCGGCATCAAGAACGAGCACCCATCGGTGTTTACATTTATCGATGGCAAACTGCTTCTGTGGGCCAAAACCCCGCCACTTCTCGATAAACACATCGCATCCGAAGTCGGATGCAATCTTTACCGTATCATCTGTACTACCGGAATCCACCACGACGACCTGACTCGCAAATTTGATGCTCCCGAGGCAATTGGGCATGTTCTCCGCTTCATTCTTCGTGATGATTGCTACCGAAAGAGGTATCTGTTTACCCATTGTTAGAAGGAATCCTTTAGATTAAAAATATATGTTACCGCAGATACATAGCACAGTTGCAACCTAATTAAAATAATGAATTTCCCGTGTGAATCTGATATAAGGGCTATCTTCGGGTAATGAGTAAGGGAAGAGGATAGACAGAACTTGTATAGTAAGGATAATTATCATGGTTTTACTCATTACAGAAGGAGTTGGATACATTGGTTCTGTTTGCGTTGAAGCCCTCTTGCAGCAGGAACACTAAATAATTGTTATTGACAATCTTCAGGAAGGACACCGGGAAGCAGTACCCCTGGAATCAATCTTCTACGAAGGAAATTTTGGCAATCGGTCTTTATTGAGAATAATTTTTCAGATACATCCCATCGGTGCAGTAATCCATTTTGCAGCCGATACCAATGTCGAATCCTCCATGATTGATCCGGGTCAGTTTTTCAATAACGATGTGGCAGATGGGATTATTCTTCTGGATGTCATGCGTGAGTTCGGCTGTAACCGCATGATTTGCTCCTCTACCGCTGCTATCTATGGCGAACCGCGATATAATCCGGTCGACGAAAATCATTCCAAGCTGCCGGTTAATCCTCATGGGGAATCCAAACTGATGTTTGAAAAGATACTGGATTGGTACCACAAAGCTTACGGCCTGAAATTCAATGTCCTGCGTTACTTCAATGCGGCTGGGGCGAGCAAAAAGTCAGGTGAAGCAAAACGGATTGTCTCGCTCCTTATTCCGTTAATCATCCCGGTCCTACTCGGGCAGAAGGAAAGACTGCAAATATTCGGCAACGATTATCCGGTAAAGGACGGCACCTGCATTCGGGACTATATACATGTACTGAATCTGGCGGAGGCTCACATTCAGGCACTGAAAAATCTTGACAAGCATCCCCCCCGATGGCAAGTACAACCTCGGCAATGGACAGGGGTTTTCTAACCTGGAAGTGGTCAAAACCATGGAATTTGTCACCGGGGAAAAAGTCTCTTTTGAATTTGCCCCACGAAGGCCGGGAGATCCGGCAACACTGGTGGCATCCTCAGACCTTGCCCTTCAGGAACTGAACTGAGAACCGAAGTACGAAAAACTGGAAGAAATAATCCCAATGGGTATAAGTAAGTCTGGCTGAATATGGGGCACTTTGGTTAAAAAAGATTAAATCCATAAATCCTCCCTTTCTTAAAGGAGTACAGGGGAATCATTTGCAAATAACATGGATATGAATACAAATACAGGCACATCACAACAACTTGGCGAACAAAGCACAAGAGAAAAGATGTTCGATATTTTAAACCTGAGCGTTCCCGTATTAATGGGGATATTTATATTCTTTAACCCATTTCCCCACATAACGGCCATCAAGGAAATATGTTTTTACTCATCGTTTTTTATTGTTCTTTTTTTATTTTATTTCAAGAAAGTTGACTTTTCCTTTAAGTCACCACTTACACTTCCTTTTGCGCTCTTTGTCATTTGGGTATTTATTGGTCTTTTCTTTGCCCTCGACAAAGAAAACAGCATCCATGATTTTCTTGCGCATCTGCTGAAATATTTGGCCATTTACTACATTCTGATTAACGTTTTTAATTCCAAAAAGAGTTTTGTGCTTTTTTCATGGATTATAATCGTATCAGGTGGTATTTTTTCTATTGGAGGCATAATATATTTTTACATAATATCAGGAAATCCTATATCTTCCAGGATGGGATTCCCTGATATTGCTTCTATCAATAATGTTGGCATTATAAACCTTTTTCCGTTTCTGCTATCGCTGAAGCACTTTACCAAAGAAAGCAAATTGCACCAGAAAGTTATGTTGCTTGTGGTACTCGCAGGAACACTCGTTGGAATGCTTATGTCGCAAACGATAGGAGCCCTATTAGGGATAATCTTTTCACTCGTTATATTATTTTTTTACAATAAAAAGAGTGTCATTATATTTCTTCTACTCTTGGTATTTACTATAGGATTTTTACCTGTCAAAAATCGTCTTACACCAAGTGCAGTGGGAGACAAGTTGTACCGTGATGAAAGAGTACGTATATGGAACACTTATTTCAAAATAATAAAAGACCAAC